>JBELMC010000117.1:0-7629 GCA_042096155.1 Dinoroseobacter sp. | reverse complement strand
CGCGAATTGCCGGTTGAATTCGGCAAGTGGAACAGCATGTTCAAGCGGTTCCGCAGGTGGGTAAAGGCGGACACTTTCCATCACATGTTCAAGGCTTTGGCCTCGGACGCCGACCTCGAATACGCGATGATCGACGGCTCCATCGTCAAGGTCCACCGCTCGGGTCAGGGCGCAAAAGGGGGACTCTTTGCCAGGCCATCGGGCGCTCTCGCGGAGGGATAATGCCGAAGATACTGGCCCTGACTGACGCGCTCGGCATGGCCCCCGGCAGACAGAACAAGTTGAATTGATCTGACAGCGCCCAGAGCCGTTCCGCACGAACCAGCCGCACGCCTTATTTAGCGAAAGAGAGGATCACGATCGTGCCGGATGGCCTGACAGGTGAGGACAGTCTTGCAGAGCAGCGTTGCTATGAAGGCATCGCCCAGAGTGTTTATCACCGCGGCTCCTAAGCAGTCCTCGAACCCGAAACGACCCGCCGGGCAGGCGACACAGTCCAAGGTGAGGCCACCCGCTTTGTGCCGCGACGGAATGGCCGCTCTCCGGTGTCTGTTGGATCTGATGTCTGCAAGGCATCGGCAAGGCCGCAGTGTATGTTTCAAACCACTCTGGAACCACTCTCGTATGTCGCTCATCTGCGCCGCATCTGGATAGGCAAACGCCAGCACTTGATGGCCAGGAAACTGGCACAACGGGCATGTATCGACGTGACGCGGTCTAAAGCGTAATGATCCGCACCGCCGTGCCATCTGTGGTTAATGCAATCTGACCTTCGCAAAGACGCAAGGCATCTGATCCGAACACTTCGGCGCGCCAGCCTTTCAACGCCGACAGATCGCGCAGCCCCGCGGCAATCTGGTCCAGTTCGGTCGCAGTGGCGATCAGTTTTTGCGCCACGCCGACCTCTTCGGATTTGGCCTTGAGCAAAACCCGAAGCAGATCGGCCAGTGCCGTGTTGACCTGTAACTTTGCCTTGACGGGATCGACCCGGGGCTGTTGATCAGACGGACAGGATTGACCTTCTGCGATGGCCGCAAGTATTCCATCGGCAATCTCTCCGCGCCGGGCCTCGCGCAGCAACAAGCGCGAACGGCTTAGATCTTCCACCGAGCGGGGTTTGGTCGAGGCCACCTCCAGCATTGCGTCATCCTTAAATACCCGATTACGCGGGATATTTCGGGTCTGCGCATGCATTTCGCGGAATCGCGCCAGCGCACGGATCGTTGCCAAAAACTTTCCTGAATTTGTTCGAGTTTTGACCCGAAGCCACGCGTCGTTCGGGTCGATCTGATAGGTTTCGGGATCGCGCAGGATCGCCATTTCCTCTTCAACCCAAGGGGTTCGGCCGGTTTTGTTGATTTCGGCTGAAAGGTGCTCATAAATCTGGCGCAGATGGGTCACATCGGCAAGGGCATAGCTCTTTTGCGCATCTGACAGAGGACGGCGCGACCAATCGGTAAATCGCGAGGTTTTGTCCAGGCTGGCATGTGTTATCTTGCGCACCAAGGTCTCATAGCCGACCTGCTCGCCAAAGCCACACACCATGGCTGCAACCTGAGTGTCAAACAGTGGCGTTGGGATCACCCCGTAATCAATATGAAATATTTCAAGGTCTTGCCGAGCGGCGTGGAAGACCTTGACCACATCGGGATTGCGGAAAAGGTCGACCAAGGGTTCGAGCGACAGATCTTCCACAAGCGGATCAATCAGCGCAGCGCTGTTGTCGGGGTCACCAGGGAAAGCCAGTTGCACAAGACACAGTTTGGCATAATAGGTCCGCTCGCGCAGGAACTCAGTATCCACGGTCACATACGCAAAGGCAGCGGCCTGATCGCAAAATGCCGCAAGCTCCTCGGTTGTCGTGATGGTCTGCATGGCACCTCTTGTAATCTGGGTCTGAGCGGCGACCTATTTTTGGGCCGTGCCTTCTCTGATAGGCGGAAATCAGATGGGTTGGAAGGCTGAATGCTTTGTAGCGCGACCTGGCGCCTTGAGCAGAGGTGTCGTATTCTAAAAATTGACGTACAGTCCTCTCCATTCAAGCAAATGCGTATCGGCAAGCCCCAATGCGAACGCCGTTTCAAACGCGTTTGCTTTCCGGAGACACCGCCGAAGACTGAATACAAACCGATTGGAACGGGTCTGTCCTTATCGCAAAAAAGACAGCCCTTTGCCGATTGAAAACAGACAATCTGTTCAACACAATGCCGCGGGCGCATCTGGGTTGCGCCCGCGGCACTCATGTGCCAACACAAGGACCGAACGGGCATGCTCCACGCCAGACGGTTAGCTGGTGTGTTCAGACAAGAAACGCAACAGAGCATCTGGGTGCTTGTTAAAATATTGATAGCCATCAAATCTGCTGCCGGTTCCAAATGGTATCGTTTGGTCAGGGCCAATCCAAACAATCTCGTGCTCAGTTGGGGTCGCATCCATGATCTCTTGGATGTCGTTCTGACCTGTCTTGGTGTTGAAGGTGTAGATATCTTTCTCAACCTGCGCAAACAAAACAGGGACTGTAAGGCTTGGGACGTAATCCAGCGCCTCGGCGAACCCAAAGCCATGGCGTTTGCGCTGTTGATCCAACACGCGGTCGATGAGATCAAGGCCGGTTTTTGCACGAATGAAACGATCCGTCATTTTATACGATAAAGTGGGCTGATTGGCGATCAGACCTTTGATCTGAGGATTTGAAAACAGCTCAGGCTCGTTTTTCCACGCCAGAAAGGTTGCATTGGCGCCCATGCACTGACTTAAAAAAACGATTTCGTCATCGCCGAGCTCCGGGTGGTCGAGCACGTATTGAAGCGAGGCTGCGACGTCTTGCCATTCGGTCACACCAGCCCCCACGAGAGCTTCGGTTCCAATGGCTGCAGAGCCAACCCCACCGTCACTTTCGCCTTGACCACGGTGGTCGTACATCACGATATTATAGCCCGCATCATGGATGTGTTTGATCATCGGGAGAAATTCCGCCGAGACCCCGTCCAACCCAGCATCGGAGCCATAACGCGTTGTGGTCAGCGGGTGGTTTACGATTATTGTTTTGTTTGATACGTTTTGCGCGGGAATTTCCCATGCGCTCAGTCGTATATTGTCTGCTGTCACGATGTCGACATTGGCAAATTCCATGCCATAATCTTCGGGAGTTTTGATGTTTTCCAACCGGGCAGGTGCCACACGCATCTTGACGATCTGCGAGACGATGATGCGATCGCGTATTTCAAATGGATTAGCAAACCAAACAAATGCCAATGCGGCAACAACCAAAGCGACAGCCGATATGCTCCATGTGATCAATTTTCTCATCCCTCAGATCTCCGGTAATATTTGCACTGGAAATATTGGTTAGACTCTAAGCTAAAGATCGTCAACTTTAAATTTACGGTGGAAATATACAGGAAGGACCAACAGTGGTTGCTGCGCGAAAATATCACCACGGCAATCTTCGACAGGCCTGTCTTGTCGCCGCACGTGATCTGCTTGAGACCGAAGGGTTGGCCGGGCTGTCTTTGCGAAAATGCGCCGAGCGAGTCGGTGTCAGCCACACAGCGCCTAAAAATCACTTCGGCAATATGGCGGGATTGTTGACCGCCATTGTCACGAGTGGCTATGCGGAATTGGCTGAAAATATGATGGCAGACATCGATGACAGTGCAGACAGGCACGACCGGCGCAACAAGGCCCTTGTTGGCTATATTCATTTTGCCGAACGCCATCCGGCGCTCTATGACCTGATGTTTTCGCGGGATAGATTGGTCAATGACGATCCCGACCTCATGCGCGAAGTTCGCGTCTGCTTTGGTATATTGGCGGATATTTCGTCTGAGCTTGGTTGGTATGGCGGTCCGGTTCCAGATCAGGACGGCAAGGGCCAGGTGGCCTTGTGGAGCCTGGTTCATGGGTATGCCCAATTGATGACGGCGGGACGGTTCAAAAAAGACAATATGAAAAATCTATCGATCTTGGATATTCTTCCGCCGATTGCTTCAGACACCAAAATTTGAGGTATCAAAAACCCCATACACACACCAAGGCTTGTGGACTTTCATCTTGATGCTGTGAGTGCAGCGACACGGTCTCGGCAAGCAGCGTGGCTGCATGATGCTTTGTCGTATTTTGTGGCTATTTGCACAGCCGCGCGTCATGGACTTGACCTTGCGTCCGTTCAAATCGGACCGGCAGTCCATGCTGATGGCTCAGCGCGCGAATTGTGGTTTCTCATCCGCCCCCAGAGCGCCTGAAACACCAGCGCGGATCTTTTTTCAGCGTGGTCGCTGGTGTCGCGGCTGTTCCGGACGCTGCGAACAGGCCATAATAAGATCGGTTTGGTAAAATTTTACCAGTTGATAAAAAAAGGGAGGCGTGGCAGCATCAATCTGTGAAGACAAGGAGCCCGCTTATGCCAGCCAATATGTTCACCCCCGGGATTGTCGCCGGTCGGCTGGATGCCGATCAGATCGCGCAAAATTTCGCCGATTTGCACGGCGCTTATGATGGGCATGAAGCAGCGGTCGCGGCAGATCGCTGCTATTTTTGTCATGATGCTCCTTGTATCGCGGCCTGTCCAACCGGGATCAATATTCCATTATTTGTCCGCCAGATCGCAACAGGAACACCCGAGGCTGCGGCAAAGACCATTCTGGACAGCAATATCTTGGGCGGGATGTGCGCGCGGGTTTGTCCAACCGAGACTTTGTGCGAAGAGGCCTGTGTTCGTGAAGTGGCAGAAGGAAAACCGGTCGAAATTGGCCGTTTGCAACGCCATGCCACGGATGTTGTTATGGCAGCAGGGCGACACCCGTTTATACGCGCGCCAGAGACCGGCAAGCGATGCGCTGTTGTGGGCGCTGGTCCTGCGGGTTTGGCCTGTGCGCACCGGCTGGCAATGAAGGGCCATGCCGTCGATCTGTACGATGCAAAACCTAAGGGCGGCGGGCTGAATGAATATGGGATTGCCGCTTATAAGACCGTGAATGATTTTGCTCAATCCGAAGTGGAATGGCTTTTGAAAATCGGCGGTATCGCCGTGCATTACGAAGCAAAGCTTGGACAAGACATTACATTGGAGGCGCTGTGCGAAAGTCATGACGCTGTGTTTCTTGGCATGGGTCTTGGCGGGGTGAATGCGCTGCGATTGGAAGGCTCTTCCCATGAAGGTGTGATGAATGCGGTCGACTTCATCGCGCGCCTGCGCCAGTCAGTTGACAAGACCGATGTCGATGTCGGGCGCCGTGTGGTGGTGATCGGGGGCGGTATGACCGCCGTCGACGCTGCGGTCCAGGCGAAACTGCTGGGCGCTGAACAGGTGACGATCGCGTATCGCCGGGGCAAAGACGCAATGAGCGCGAGCGGTTATGAACAGGATCTTGCGACCTCGAAGGGCGTACGCATCTTGTATAACGCCCAACCCGAGGCGATCAGCGCTGCCAGTGTCACGTTCGCCTATACCGAAACCATGGATGGTGAACTGCGCATGACCGGAGAAACGCTGCAGATCGAGGCCGACATGGTGTTGCGAGCCATTGGCCAAACCCTGGACGGACAACCCGATGGTCTGGAAATTGCAGATGGCAAAATCAAAGTGGACATCCATGGGGCAACGTCGATTCCGGGCGTCTGGGCTGGTGGAGATTGTGCCACCGGCGGCGATGATTTGACCGTGACAGCAGTGGCCCAGGGGCGCGATGCCGCTGAAAACATCGACCAAACCTTGATGGGAGACAGCTGATGGCCGATCTGCGTTCTGATTTCATTGGAATCAAATCCCCAAATCCTTTCTGGCTTGCGTCTGCACCGCCTACGGATAAGGAATACAACGTCCGCCGCGCATTCAAAGCAGGCTGGGGCGGTGTGGTCTGGAAAACACTTGGGTTCGACCCGCATGTGGTGAACGTAAACGGCCCGCGCTATGGCGCGATCTATGGCGCTGATCGGCGGTTGCTCGGGCTTAACAACATAGAACTGATCACTGATCGACCGTTGGAAATCAATCTGCAAGAAATCAAGTCGGTCAAACGTGACTATCCTGACCGCGCGATGGTCGTGTCATTGATGGTGCCGTGCGAAGAAGACCCTTGGCAGCGCATTTTGCCCTTGATCGAGGAAACCGGCGCCGACGGGGTAGAGCTGAACTTCGGCTGTCCGCATGGCATGTCCGAGCGCGGTATGGGCGCGGCCGTAGGCCAGGTCCCGGAGTATATCGAGATGGTCGCGCGGTGGTGCAAGCAACACACGCGCATGCCCGTAATCGTCAAGCTGACCCCCAACATCACCGATGTGCGCTACCCCGCGCGCGCCGCCATGGCCGGGGGCGCCGATGCCGTCAGCCTGATCAACACAATCAGTTCGATCACTTCGGTCAATTTGGACAGCTTTGCGCCAGAACCATCCATCGATGGCAAAGGATCACATGGCGGGTATTGTGGCCCGGCGGTCAAGCCGATTGCGTTGAATATGGTCGCCGAGATCGCGCGCGATCCAGAGACCGCAGATTTGCCAATCAGTGGCATCGGCGGTGTCACCACGTGGCGCGATGCTGCAGAATTCCTGGCGCTTGGGGCTGGCAATGTGCAGGTGTGCACGGCGGCGATGACCTACGGCTTCAAGATTGTCGAGGAAATGATCTCGGGGTTGTCGCAATATCTTGATGAGAAAGAGATGGGCTTGTCCGATTTGATGGGGCGCGCGACCCCGAACGTGACGGATTGGCAATATTTGAATCTGAATTACGTCACCAAAGCGCGGATTGACCAGGACGCCTGTATCAAATGTGGCCGCTGCTATGCGGCCTGCGAGGACACGTCGCATCAAGCGATTTCTATGAGCCCGGAGCGGGTGTTTGAGGTGATAGACGGCGAATGTGTGGCATGTAATTTATGTGTGAACGTCTGTCCGGTCGACAATTGCATTACAATGGTTGAAATGCAGCCCGGCGAAGTTGACCCGCGAACCGGCAGAGTGGTCGAAGACACCTATGCCAATTGGACAACCCACGCCAACAACCCCAGCGCCCAAGCGGCGGAATAAGCTATGGGTATTCTGGGGTTAGACCATATCAGCCTCTGTACAACCCAGGTGGATTGTTTGGTCGCCTGGTACGAACAGATTTTGGGCCTGCGCAGCGGTCCGCGCCCACCGTTCGAATCTGAGGGGGCATGGCTTTATGCCGGTGAAACGGCGATTGTGCATATATTGAACACATCACCTCCGCCCACGACCCATCGGACGGATCTGAGCCTTGAGCATGGCGCGTTCCGCGCCACCGGTTTCGACGCCTTTATCGCAACGCTGAAGGCCGCAGATCAGAGATATGAGATATCAAAAGTGCCGAAGTATCCGGTCGTCCAGGTCAATGTCTGGGATCCGGATGGCAATCACCTGCATGTCGATTTTGAAGCGGCTGAATGTGGCGCTCTTGGCCGGTAACCTTGGGCCTTTTTTACAAACCCTGATCTTTCTGACGCCAAGAGGCGCCATCACTTGCCACCGACAAACCATGTGGCCACTCGGAAAAGGTTTGTCTCAAAGACCTCTGCATAGCGAAGGAATTTCCCCAACTGTCTGTGGCTTGCAGGGTTTCAGCAGGATCTCAAAGACGGGGTCATGGACCTGTTTTTGCGCGATGCG
>JBELMC010000116.1:1300-7731 GCA_042096155.1 Dinoroseobacter sp. | reverse complement strand
CGACGGTGCTGAGCCCGGAGGAAGAAGCCATCATCGTAGCATTCAGGCGGTATTGGCTGCAGGCACGCGGATGGACCCTGCGGCATCGGTGGCGTGGGCTATTGCGACCAGGCCCGCCGCGACGGCTGCCGCTGCCCCACCCGAAGACCCGCCTGGTGAAAGGGTTGTGTCAAACGGGTTCAGCGCCGCGGGCTGATCCGGTGGCTCGGTGCTGAGGGCAAAGCCGAATTCAGGAGTGGTGCTCAAGCCGATCGGTATCAAGCCTTGGCTCCGAAGGATCTTGAAAAAATCACTGTCTTCGGCGGGGTCGCTAACGCGAGTGCGCAGTGCAGCAGATCCGGCACAGGGTGCCAAACCTTGCGCATGCGATCCCAGATCCTTGGCAAGCATCGGTACGCCACCGAGCGGCCCATCTGTCCCGGCAGGAATCTGCTCATGGCGCAGCAAACGCGCCACGGCCCCCAAACTCGTCTGCGCATCTGCGCGGGCGAGCGTGGCATCCATCACTGCCCGGGCGGAGGTACGCCCCTGAGCGATGGCATTTGCGAGGGCCGTGGCGTCCAAATGTTAAGCCGGCTCGTCGTTGTTGATCGGCACATCCCATGCGCCGGACTGTATCATCGCTTGACGCGCCTGCATGGGTGCGATGGCCTCTGCGGGGACTTCATCGGCCACATAGATCAATTCGTTGCCGCCATAGGCCATGAACGAATACTCGGTATAGTCACGTCCCACTGGCTTGCCTGCTTGCACATCGGCCACAACGGCTTCGATCGTTGGTCCATAATTCCAGATCGCGTTGGCAAAGACCGTACCGGGATAGCGCGGTGTATAGTCGATCAATGAGCCGATCGCCTTCACGCCACGCTCTGCGGCCGCATCGGCAGTGCCAATGCGTTCGCCAAACAGTATATCTGCACCAGCGTCGATTTGAGCCAACGCGGCCTCTTTTGCGCGGGCCGGATCGAACCAAGCTCCCAAAAATGCGTTCAAGAACGTGGCATCAGGGTTCACTTCCGTGACGCCTGCACGAAATGCATTGATCAGCAAATTCACCTCGGGGATGGGAAAACCGCCAACCGAGCCAAAGATATTGGTTTGCGACATCCGACCCGCCAGCATCCCAGCCAGATATGCCGCTTCATGGTTGCGGGTGCCGAAAACGCCAAAGTTGTCGCCCTCTGGCCCGCCCGAAGATCCCATCAAGAACGCGGTGTCGGGGTAATCGGCGGCCACTTCGCGCGCCTCGCGCTCGACGGCATAGGATTCACCCCAGACCAGATCCACGCCACCTTCGGCGTATTCGCGCATCGCGCGTGGGTAATCTGTCGGCGCGACGCCTTCGGAGAATTCATATGTGATCAGGCCGGATGACGCGGCTTCCTGAAAGGCCAGATGGATACGGCTGTTCCAGGCGTTTTCGACAGGAGAATTGTGAACACCTGCAATTCGGACAGCGCCTTGTGCATTGACGCGTCGGATATATGCGGGCAAGGCGAGTGCGGCTGCCGCGCCGACCAGAAGTTGACGGCGGTTGGATTTGAAAGTCATGGAAGATCCTCTCGTTTTCGGTGGCATTGTTGGGTTATGGGTCGTCAGGGATCGGCGCATAATTGGCCGGGTCAAGGGTATCTGAACGATTCGGCAGCTCTAAACGTGCAAGGCGCGGTTCGGTACGCGCAATGATCTTGCCGCGCTTGATGACGGTCAAGCGGGTGGCCCTTAGGCGGATCGCCTCGATTGGATCGCGGGCTTGCAGCACAACCATAGTCGCAGGCCCACCTTCGCGGATCGTGGGATCGGGCAGACCCATGGCGCGGGCGCCATTCACTGTGACAGAGGCAAACGCCCATTCCATCGCTTCACGCGATGTCATCGGGACCGCATGAACCCCCATATGTGCCACATCCAGCATATCGGCTGAGCCAAGCGAATACCAAGGGTCCATTGTGCAATCCTGGCCAAATGCGACATTTACCCCTGCTGCGCGCAGTTCTGGTACACGGGTCAAGCCGCGACGGCGGGGATAGGTGTCTGACCGGCCCTGAAGCGTGATATTGATCAACGGATTGGGGATCACGTTCATCCCGCTTTCCGCGATCAAAGGGATCAGCTTGCTGGCATAATAATTGTCATAGGAATGCATGGCTGTGACATGGCTGGCGGAAACGCGTGCGCCGAGACCCAAGCGGGTCGTCTCTGCGGCGAGGGTTTCCACATGACGCGACATCGAATCATCGCTTTCGTCACAATGCAGATCCAGCATCAGATCGCGCTCGGCCGCGATTTCGCACAAGCGCGTGACCGAGCGCTCGCCGTCAGCCATAGTTCGTTCGAAATGCGGAATTCCGCCCACGATGTCTACACCCAGATCAAGCGCGCGCAACAGGTTGGCTTCGGACGTGGCGGTTCGGTAAAGGCCATCTTGCGGAAAGGCAACCAGCTGCAGGTCGATATAGGGGGCGACGATCTTGCGCACCTCGATCAGTGCCTCGACGGCGGTGAGAGTGTCATCACAGACATCGACATGAGAACGGATCGATAAAAGACCTTGGGACACGGCCAGGTCGCAATAGCGCAAGGCGCGCTCGATCACGGCTTGTTGCGTCAGCAGTGGCTTGAGCTCACCCCAAAGGGCGATGCCTTCTAGCAAGGTCCCCGAGACGTTCATGCGCGGCTGGCCCAGACTAAGCGTGGCATCCATATGAAAATGCGGGTCGGCAAAGGGCGGTGCGACCAACTGTCCGGCAACATCGATCTCTGTGCGCGCCTCTGCGTTAAGACGCGGCGCAATTGCGACGATTTTGTCTGCGGTGATCCCGATATCCACCGGACCCCGACCACAAGGCAAGCGAGCTTGTCTTAAAATTAAATCCAACGCACGGGCCCCCAAGATTTCGTTACCATATGGTAAAATCATGATGAGTCATCTGATTATTTGCACGTCCTGTCAAAAACGCAGTTTGACCAAGGTGCTGCGAGGTTCAAAGTCTGCGAGGTCGGTTGACCGAGTTTAAACGGTTTGCAAAAGAGGCAAATCGCCTGCAATCTCATCACAACAGGAATGGGGGTGACGGCGATGACGAACATCAAAAAGTTGACACTCGATCCGGATGATTGGGAGGCCAGTCGCGCGCTTGCCCATAAAATGGTGGATGATGCGATCGACCACCTGCGAGATGTGCGAGACCGCCCCGTCTGGCGCCCGATGCCCGATGCCATCCGCGAGACGTTTCAGTCCGAACTGCCCGCCGATCCGTCCTCTTTGAAGCAAGTCTATGACGAATATGACAGCACGGTTCGGGCCTATTCGATGGGAAATATTCATCCGCGCTTTTGGGGGTGGTACATGGGCGCCAGTAATTTCACCGGCGCTCTGGGTGATTTTCTTGCGGCCGTTGAAGCAAGCAATCTGGGGGGTGGCAACACCGGTGCATCACAAGTTGAGCAACAGGTTGTCGATTGGTTGAAAGAAATTACTGGGTTTCCCAAGAGCGCCAGCGGCATCTTGACCAGCAGCGGATCGATGGCAAATCTTGTGGCTCATACGGTGATCCGAAACCTTTCTGCTGGTTACGACATTCGAAAAAGCGGCCTTGGTGGGCTGGACACACCACTGCGCTTTTATGCGTCAGATCAAGTCCATAGCTGCCACCAAAAAGCGCTGGAGACTCTGGGCCTCGGTGCCCAAGCGCTGCTGGAAGTTGCCAGTGATGACCGCCAGCGCATACGGCTTGATGCGCTGGAGGCTGCGATTGCGCAAGACCGTGCAAATGGTCTGCAACCCGTTTGTGTGATTGGCACCGCGGGCACGACGAACACAGGCGCGATAGATGACCTGACCGGCATCGCAGAGCTATGTGAACGTGAGGGTCTCTGGTTTCATGTTGATGGGTGCATTGGCGGCGTGTTGGGCCTTTCGAAACAATATGCCCATTTGGTCGCCGGAATCGAACGCGCCGGTTCTGTCTCGGTTGATCCGCATAAGTGGCTGCACACGCCCTTTGATGCAGGATCAGTTCTGATCAAGGACCCAGAGGCCCATTTTAACACCTTCGAGATGCATGGCCCGTATCTGCAATTGTACAAACGCGGGATCATTGCAGGCAAATTTCTTGCAGATTACGGTTTGGACCTGAGCAGAAGTTTCCGCGCTTTGAAAATCTGGATGAGTTTCAAGGAACAAGGGGCGACCAAGTTTGGGCAGCTTATCGCAAAGGATATCGAGCTTGGGAGCCATATGGCCGATCAGGTCAAAGCAGAGCCGCGTCTGGAATTGATCGCTCCTGTGGATCTCAATATCGTCTGCTTTCGGCATCGCGCGGAAAATGAAGCTGCCGCAAAAGCGCTCAACACCGAAATCATGCTCAGGATACAAGAACGCGGATTGGCTGTGCCCTCAGATACCACGGTGGCTGGTAAATACGGGCTTCGTTGTGCCTTCAACAATCATCGCACCCAACGCGAAGACATCGATTCCTTTCTGATCGATATGCTTCAGGTCGCGGACGAAATTCGGTCAGAGCACGCGATATCACCTATTCCCAAAGCACTGTAATGTTGTGAGGCGGCGTTGGCTGCAGCCAGATTGCAGCCAGTATTGTCCCTCCCCTCCCGCTCCGCCTGAGAGAACCGGTCGCTTTTTGATCGGCGCAAACTTTGCCCGCGTGCCCCATAATCAAATCAAGGCGGTGACATTGCCTGACCATGCTGACGTCACGCAAAGACGCCCCAGCTTCGATTTGGTGCTCTTGTTTTGAGTACTTGTCTTTGACCGACGCTCCTCCGCACGCTCCTTAAGAGAAGACATGCCGGATCAGGTCATGTGCTTTACTCCTGAGGATTTGCCAGGCGAGACGACCACCACCCAAACAATGCGACGCCGTCTTTGTCGCCGCTGGATATCAAACCAACCTAGATGAATTGGCTGTAAGACACGCGCACCATCAGCCCACTGTTGCCCTGAGCGCTTGCTTGAGATCTTCAATCAAATCGGCCGGAGTTTCCAAACCAATGTTCAACCGCACGATCCGACCGCCAAAATCTGTATTCGGACGTGTCAAATTTGGATATACAATTGCCAGACTGTTCACACCGCCCCAGCTCATCCCGATCTTGAAGACCCGCAGCCTGTTCAAAAATGCATTTGCCTGATGGGCGGTTACCTTGTCGTCAAACACAAACGAGAACACGCTTGCCGATCCGGTAAAATCGCGCCGCCACAATTCATGGCCCGGGCATGATGGCAAAGCGGGATGATATACGGACTTGACGCATTGCTGATCGTTCAACCAGTTGGCGACGTCCAAGGTTGATTTTTCCAAATGCTGAAGCCGCACGGCAAGTGTCTGGAAACCGCGCAGCGCCAGGCTGCAGTCATCTGGTGAAACCGCGAGCCCCAGCTGGCGGTAGATGGCACCCATGGTCTTATAGGCCTCTGGATCACGCACAGAGACCGACCCGAGCAACAGATCGCTATGCCCACCGACATATTTGGTCAGCGCTTGCATGCTGACATCAACCTGGTGCGAAAATGCGTCGAACAAGACCCCCGCGGCATAGGTGTTGTCCAGCGCCACTGAGACACCGCCCGCATGGGCGGCTTTGACAATGGCTGGAATGTCTTGGATCTCCATGGTGACCGAACCGGGGCTTTCGCACCAGATCAAAGTCGTATTGCCGCGGATCAAATCTGCAATGCCGGATCCGATCAGGGGATCATATGCCTCGACCTCGACATTCATGTCCCGCAACAAGCCGTTTGCCAATTCCCGGTTTGGGCCATAGGCCGAATGAGGCACCAGCGCATGACTGCCCGCCTTGCAATACGCCAGGTAAATCAAGGCGATGGCGGCTTGACCGCCAGGCACGATAAAACTGTGCAGCGCCCCTTCCAGATCAGCGATCCGAGCCGCCAGCTCAAGCGCTGTGGGTGTTCCGTATAGCCCGTAAGAATACCCATGCTGGGCGTGTTCCCAGCCGTCATTGACCTGATCCTGGGTTTCGAAGACCACAGTTGAGCCGCGATAGACCGGCGTTACAAGCGAGTGGAAATCCTGCCGCGCTTGTGGAACAGGGTCGAGCAATTTGGTCCGCCAATCCATCGATCATCCTTTGATACGTCGCGCCCGCCGCTGTGCCGCCTGCCTTGGCCCGCGAGAGCTGAGTTTGACAGCCCTGTCCGCTTCGTCAATTGTTTTGTTGTGGTCCAAAGCCTGGCCAAGTGGCGACCCCTCCATGCCGAAATTTAGGACCACGCCCATGCAATTTGATGTGCAGTGGCACCTGTGGTGCGATCCCCCAACGCTTGCGGCTACCGCCATGCATCATGCGCCTATTTGTTCAGGTGCGCGGTTTGACAAATTGACTGCGTGGCCCGATCAGCACATCTTGGCCGCATTTAGCACGGAGTATTCGCCAGCAATGCGCGC
>JBELMC010000116.1:0-1200 GCA_042096155.1 Dinoroseobacter sp. | reverse complement strand
CGGCGCGCGCACAAAAAATGTCGAGCGGCGGCACCAAGATACGAACGCGAAAGACACAGCCGCGTTTGGTGCGGCCGAAGATCAGACGGCCCGCGCCGCTCGGGGCCAATCATGGTCACGCCAGCAAGATGTCGCTTATGGCAAAAGAGAATATGCAAATGACCCAATCGGAGGACCCGCTGCGGGTCGATTTTGTAACAGGTGCTGTGGCCCACCGCGCGCGGTTTGGTGGCGGGCGTGGTCAGGACATTGCCAAGGCAATGGGGTTGCGCGCGGGCGGTGCGCGCGCGGGCAAAACCCGCTCGATCATTGATGCGACGGCGGGCTTGGGGCGCGACGCTTTCGTGTTGGCCTCACTTGGTGCATCAGTCACTTTGATCGAGCGCTCCGATCAGATGCACGCGCTTCTGGCCGATGGGATGGCCCGCGCCGCCCAAAGCGCAGGGGTATTTGCCGATACGATCCGGCGTATGACGCTGCTTCATGGGGATGCAAAAGAACTGCTGCCCGCCCTGTCTGCCGACGCGATCCTGATCGACCCGATGCACCCACCACGCAAAAATACGGCCCTCACCAAAAAAGAGCTGCGCCAAGTTCGCGAGATTGTTGGCCCTGATGAGGACGCTGCTGAGTTGATGCGCATCGCTTTGATGCACGCCCGCAAGCGCGTGGTTCTGAAATGGCCCGCCAAGGCAGACCCGATCCCAGGGCTGCGGCCTTGCAGCCACCAAATTCGCGGAAAATCGACGCGTTACGATGTCTTTATGTTGGGGTAGGATGCAATTATGGGCTGTGAGCGCGCCAAATGACGGCGCTGATCCGGGCTTTCGTCTGAGCTATGTGACCGCGGCGTGCGGCGTTTCAAAAAACCCCGATCAGGTGTTGAGGGCCGGAACCTGACGGCGGTCAGTCGCTGCGTCAATGTCAAAGAGGTGCGCCATGCGATGCCTTCCTCGGCGGCCAACTAAATTACCACATCGCCAAAATGGCTGTGATCATCTGCATGCCGACAAAAGCGGGGGCGTCAACAGGGGCGACGGCCGTGATCCGCTGAGCCCGGCGCACCAGTGCATCAAAGCGCCCCTGGCAGACCCGGATGCTGGAGCGCAAGCCGGTCCCGGTCGTCACGATCGCGCTGGCGAACAAAATGGCACGCGGCATCTGGGCCACCGCGTTATGAAGAAGCCATCCACAAAAGAT
>JBELMC010000115.1:0-7760 GCA_042096155.1 Dinoroseobacter sp. | reverse complement strand
ATGGTGGTTTTGGAAATGATACGCTTTACGGCCATAATTCCAGTGCGGAAGGCAATGATATTGACGCGCTCTTTGGACAAGAAGGGGACGATATTCTCTTTGGCGGCGGGGGGGGCGACTCCCTCGATGGCGGGGCGGACAATGATCAGCTGAATGGCGGGGCGGGCAATGACTGGCTGTTCGGTCAAGGCGGCGATGACCAGCTGGACGGAGGCGCCGATAGTGACGTGATTTTTGCTGGCGACGGTGCCGATGATCTGCACGGTGGTCTCGGCGGCGATAGCCTGGATGGCGGTGACGGGGATGACCTGTTGAATGGGGGCGGCGGGGTCGATGTGCTTTACGGCGCTGCTGGCGCTGATACATTCATTTTTGACGATTTGGCAGGCACAGGCGATGTGGTTCGTGATTTCATCACCGGGCTTGATCAAATCCGCATTCACGCCAACGCGTTTGGCGTGAATGACCTTACCGCCCTGTCCACCAACACGGCTACGGGCGCAGGTCTGCCTGCAAGCTTTGGCTTCACCGGACCTGTTTTGTACATTGAGACATTCTGGAAAGGTCTTTGGATTGACCCAGATGGAGGCGACGCCAGCAACATAATCCATATCTTCGGAATGGAAACCGGATCGCTTGCGTTCACAGATATCGAGATTCTAGCTTAGAAATCAAGGTTTTCGACGCTCAGTGCATTTTGTTGAATGAATTCACGTCGAGGTTCGACGACATCGCCCATAAGTTTGGTAAAGATATTGTCAGCTTCGGCGATATCTTCAACTTTGACCTGCAATAAGGTCCGGGCTTCGGGATCCAGCGTTGTTTCCCAAAGCTGGTCAGGATTCATCTCACCCAATCCTTTATAGCGTTGCAACGATAAACCTTTTTCCCCTTCGTCCAGAATGGCCGCCAGCAGATCAAGTGGTCCAAAAATATCAATCCCTTTGTCTTTACGCAGCAGCATTGCAGGCTTGGTATAGACCTCTTGCAAGCCTTCGGTGAATCCACCTAAACGCCGGGCTTCGCCGGACCTCAAGACCGGCCCGTCCAAAGTTCGCACTTCTTCGACACCGCGCAACAAGCGGGAAAACCGCAAGCCGTGATCTTGGGTCGGACGCCCCTGCCAGCCACGTTCATACTCGGCCGAAACCAAATCAAGCCGCGTCGCGACAGCGTCTGCGGTTCCTTGAATGTTGGTGTCGACTTGGCCCGGGACAAAAGCCCCGGAAATCGCCGATTGCTCTAGAATATGATGCGGGTAATGTGTTGGAAACGCGTATAAAATTCGTCGAACCTGACGGGCTTCCTCAACCACACGCGCAAGATCTTGCCCGCTGATTTCTTCGCCGGACCCGAGCCGCAATGTGGCCCCTTCGATTCCCTGCGCGATCAAGTAGTCTTCGAGCGCGGTTTGGTCTTTTAGATATACCTCGGACTTGCCACGCGCGACCTTAAACAAGGGCGGCTGCGCGATGTACAGAAACCCACCCTCGATCAATTCTGGCATTTGCCGAAAGAAGAAAGTTAGCAAAAGTGTGCGAATATGTGCACCGTCCACATCTGCATCCGTCATAATAACAATTTTATGGTAACGCAGTTTCGCAACATCGAATTCGTCGCGCCCAATGCCGGTGCCCAACGCCGTAATCAACGTGCCGATTTCTTGGCTGCCGAGCATACGGTCGAAACGCGCCCGTTCGACATTCAGAATTTTTCCACGCAGGGGCAAAACCGCTTGGTTTTGGCGAGACCGACCTTGCTTGGCCGAGCCACCTGCGCTGTCCCCCTCGACCAGGAAAATTTCAGATTTCGACGGATCTTTTTCCTGACAATCTGCCAATTTACCTGGCAAAGATGCGATATCCATCGCAGTCTTGCGCCGCGTCAAATCCCGAGCCTTGCGGGCCGCTTCGCGCGCAACAGCCGCTTCAATAATCTTGCCGACGATTTGCTTGGCGATTTGCGGATTTTCTTCAAACCATTCTGCCAACTTTTCATTGACAAGCCCCTCGACGGCAGGCCGAACTTCGGAAGATACCAGCTTGTCTTTGGTCTGCGAGCTGAACTTTGGATCAGGAACTTTTACAGAGAGCACACAGGTCAGACCTTCGCGGGCATCATCGCCTGTAAAGGTGATCTTTTCCTTTTTTGCAATTCCGCTGGATTGCGCATACGTATTGATTGTGCGTGTCAGTGCACCGCGCAGTCCGGCCAAGTGGGTGCCGCCATCGCGTTGCGGGATATTATTGGTAAATGGCAGCACATGCTCGTGATAGCCGTCGTTCCACCACATCGCGATCTCGACGCTGATGTCGTCGCGCTCACCGGTGATGAAAATCGGATCTTCCATCACGGCGGTCTTGGAGCGGTCCAAGTAACGCACAAATTCATTCACGCCGCCTTCGTAAAACAGCTCTGACGTCACAGGCTCGGCAGGCCGTAAATCTTTCAAAATGACCCGCACACCCGAGTTCAAGAATGCCAATTCGCGCAACCGGTTTTCGAGCGACTTGAACGAGTAATCGAGATTGGAAAACGTGCTCAGTGCGGCCATGAAGCGCACCTCAGTACCTGTGCGCCCAGGCGCCTCCCGGACAACCTTCAGATGTTCTACGGTTTCTCCGTGCTCGAAACGGGCAACATGTTCTTTGTCATCGCGCCAAATTCGCAGTTCCAGCCAATCTGACAGCGCGTTCACGACCGATACACCTACGCCGTGCAAACCGCCTGACACCTTATAGGAGTTGTCATCAAACTTGCCACCTGCATGCAACTGGGTCATGATCACTTCAGCTGCGGAAACGCCTTCTTCCTCGTGAATACCGACTGGAATACCGCGCCCGTTGTCGCTTACCGAAACACTCGAATCCGCATGGATCGTCACGGCGACATGGTCCGCATGGCCCGCTAACGCTTCGTCAATCCCGTTGTCGACAACCTCATAAACCATATGGTGCAGGCCGGACCCATCATCGGTGTCGCCGATATACATTCCAGGACGTTTTCGAACCGCTTCCAAGCCCTTGAGAACTTTAATAGAATCAGCATCATATTCATTTAACGCATGGGTTGGCTCTGACATGCTGGCCTTCCTTATATTTTTTCTCATTTTATAGGGGTTTGACAGGGAGATGTCACGCGACAGGCACAAGATTTGGTGTTCAGCTGCGCCCTTTCTGCACAAGGCCTCGTCAGACCGTACAGATGAGTTACGTACCCAAGCGAAGCAAGAGGAACTGTTATGCTGTTGCAGGTCGAAACCCTGACGAAAACCTTCGCGACCACGGAGTCTACAGTGAGGGTTCTGGACGGCGTCAACCTCTCTCTTTGTGCTGGCACGTCGCTTGCTTTGACAGGTGAAAGCGGGTCGGGCAAGTCGACACTGCTGCACTTGATCGCAGGCTTAGACACTCCGGATGGTGGCCGCATCATCATCGACGGAAAAAATATTGCGACGCTGACAGATGCCAAACGCGCCTGGCTGCGCCGTAAAAAAGTCAGTGTTATTTTTCAGCAGTTTAATTTGATCCCGTCGCTCAATGTTGGAGCAAATATTTCCTTTCAAGCACGTTTAGCAGAGCGCGAAGACCGTGAGTGGCAACAACATCTGACCGAGAAATTGGGGCTGTCGGATCTGGTGCGCCGCTACCCTGAGCAATTGTCCGGTGGGCAACAGCAACGCGTCGCGATTGCGCGCGCTTTGGCCGGGCGTCCGGCGCTGGTTCTTGCAGACGAGCCGACAGGCAATCTAGACCAAGACACGGGTGACGCGGTCTTATCGCTGATGCAAGAGCTTGTCCAAACAGCCAACGCAGCGCTGCTGATGGTCACGCACTCGGACCGATTGGCGAGACAATTGGACCAGCGGCTTCACTTGTGCAAAGGGCGCGTCAAATGATCCAAACTGCATTTTGGGCGCTCTTGTCGCATTGGGTACGACACCCTGGACAACTTGTGACCTTGGTGGTTGGCTTATCGCTCGCCACCGCGCTTTGGTCTGGTGTCCAGGCGATTAACGCTGAGGCCCAAAGCAGCTACGCCCAAGCTGCTGCATCTCTTGGCCAGAATGAGCTTGAGAATCTGCGCGATCCGAACGGCGATATCGCACAAGCAACCTATATTACGTTGCGCCGTGCGGGATGGGCCGTTTCGCCGGTGTTAGAGGGCCGCGCAATTTTCGGTGAGACCCGCGTTAAGCTTCTGGGCATAGATCCCGTCACCGCGCCCTTGGCTGCGCAGCCTGTTGATCTGAGCGCGCCGGATCAATTGGTCCAATTCATCGCGGGTCGAATAGGGTTTGCGCATCCCGACACACTTGCCAAGCTAGACCGACAGTTTTTGCCAATTCGAGTGGCGCCAGTCGCGTCTCTCGCCCGTGGCCAGATTGTGGTCGATATCGGGGTTGCACAACGTCTTTTGAAGCGACCCGAGACCCTGACCCGCCTGATTGTCTCACCCAACCAAAACATCGGTCTTCCACAAATCAAATCTCTGGTCCCGGAGCTTGTTCACGCAGCACCCGAAACCCGGTCCGAAGTCGCCAGTTTGACCGACAGTTTCCACTTGAACCTGACCGCATTTGGCATGCTTGCGTTTACGGTCGGCCTGTTCATCGTTCATTCGGCCATTGGCCTTGCCTTTGAGCAGCGCCGCGCGATCTTTCGAACCTTGCGCGCTCTCGGGGTTCCCGGGCGAACTCTCGTCTGGCTTTTGTTGGTTGAAGTGGTTTTGCTCGCCCTGCTGTCTGGCGGGTTTGGCGTTTTGCTTGGTTATCTGATCGCGGCCACTCTTTTGCCGGATGTTGCGGCGACGTTACAAGGATTATACGGTGCCGAGGTGCCCTCTGCGCTGTCCTTGCGTCCCATATGGTGGATATCCGGGCTCAGCATCGCAACGCTCGGCGCATTGTTGGCGGCGGCACAAAGCTTGTGGCGGGTCTCGCGTTTGCCCGTCTTGGCTGTGGCACAGCCCGGCGCATGGCTGCGCGCGATGCAGAAAGGCCTTGGGTGGCAAGCCATTTTGTCAGTAATGTGTTTTTTCATTGCAGCCTTCGTGATCAGCGTTTTCGATGGGTTGCTCGCTGGGTTCGTGATGTTGGCATGTCTGCTACTGGGGTCAGCTTTGGCGCTGCCCGTGATCCTCGCATTGGCCCTTAAAGTGTCCGCTTCAATATCAAAAAGACCCCTTACACATTGGTTTTGGGCAGACACGCGCCAGCAATTACCAGGTTTGTCACTGGCGCTTATGGCCCTGATGCTGGCGCTGGCGACAAACATCGGCGTGGGCACGATGGTGTCGAGTTTTCGACAAACCTTCGTTGGATGGCTCGATCAGCGCTTGATGTCAGAATTCTATGTAACCGCCCGTTCTGAGCAAGAGGCCGCGTTGTTGAGACCTGTTCTTGAGGACGCAGCCGATGCAGTTCTGCCGATTTGGCGGCATGACACTACTTTTGGGGCGGCTCCGGCGGACATCTATGCGATTGCCGATCACGACACCTATCGCAACCATTGGCCGCTGCTTGTGCAAACCCCCGCTGTTTGGCAACAACTCGCAGCCGGTGAGGGAGTTTTGATAAATGAACAGTTTTGGCGCCGCGCAGGACACAAGCTGGGCGATTTCATTGACCTTTCGCCACAACTTTCATTGCCCCTGGTTGGCGTTTATTCCGATTATGGCAATCCGAAAGCACAGGCGATGGTTGGTGAGCAAACTTTTATAAAGAACTTTCCTGAGGCTCCTCGACTTGGATTTGCATTGCGCCTTGATCCCGAAAAGATTCCCAAGCTCAAAGCCAAATTGTCCGAACAGTTCGGCCTGCCTAATGGTGTGATGATTGACCAATCCAGCATTAAGGAATTCTCACTCAGCGTGTTTGAGCGGACATTCGCTGTGTCTGGTGCCCTGAATGTTCTGACGCTTGGGGTGGCCGGGTTTGCAATGTTGACCAGCCTTTTGACCCTTGCGACCATGCGCCTGCCGCAAATTGCTCCGGTTTGGGCGCTTGGGCTGGATCGAAGCCGTATCGCCAAACTTGAGCTTTTGCGCGCGGCGATCCTGGCCACGATGACCTCTGTCATCGCAATTCCGGTCGGGCTGATGCTCGCATGGTCGCTGCTTGCGGTGGTGAATGTCGAGGCCTTTGGCTGGCGCTTGCCGATGTTCCTGTATCCCGGCCAATGGGGCCTATTGGCACTTCTGGCTTTGGTCGCGGCGCTGCTCGCTTCGCTGCTGCCAGTTTTGCGGCTGGCGCGCACGACCCCCACTGACCTGTTAAAAGTATTCGCTCATGAACGCTAAAGTTTGTTTTTTTATTTTTGCCTTATGGCCCTGTCTTGCTTTTGGACAGGGCTTCGCCGGGCTTGGGCAAAGCACGTCCGATCAATTTTCGGTCCCCGTACGCGATATCCCTTTGGTCTTCCCGCGTGACCATGGTGCGCATCCCGATTATCGGATCGAGTGGTGGTATCTCACTGCAACCCTCGAGGACGAGAATGGCGCATCATATGGCGTACAATGGACCTTGTTTCGCTCAGCCCTTGCGCCAGAAACGACCCGTCAATGGGACAGTCCGCAAATCTGGATGGGCCATGCGGGGCTGACGACACAAACTGCCCACCATAGCGCCGAAAAATTCGGGCGCGACGGCGTCGGTCAGGCCGGCGTGACAGTAGATCCGTTCGAGGCCTGGATTGACGATTGGTCGATGCAAAGCACGGCGCTTGCACCAAATGATCCGCTTAGCAGGCTCGAGATAACTGCCGCAGCGCGGGACTGGTCCTACCAGCTGCGACTGTCGGCAGATGGGCCCTTGGTGAGGCATGGTGAGCGCGGCTACTCGGTCAAGTCTCAAACAGGGCAGGCCAGTTATTATTATTCGCAGCCCTTTTATACCGTGGAAGGCAGCCTCAAACTGCCAAACGGACCAGTCGCTGTCACAGGTCGTGCGTGGTTGGATCGTGAATGGTCCAGCCAGCCCCTCGATGAAGATCAAACAGGCTGGGATTGGTTTTCGTTGCATCTCGATGATGGCAGCAAGGTTATGGCTTTCAGATTGCGCTCAGAAACCGGTCCAGATTTTACATCTGGCACTTGGATAACTCCCAACGGTACTGCCCAGCCGCTGCCAAATGGTGCCATCCAAATGGAACCTGTGCGCACCGCGATGGTGAACGGACGAGATATTCCAGTCGACTGGGCGTTGAGCCTCCCGTCAAAGCAAATGGCGATTCAAGTTCGTGCAATACATGACCATAGTTGGATGCACACGCTGTTCCCATACTGGGAAGGCCCGATTGCGATAACGGGCAGCCATAGCGGACGTGGATATCTCGAAATGACGGGATATACGCCCAAAGGAATGTAGGGATCTGGTCTAATCTAGCGCGCACTTAAATGGTAACTTCCGTTAAGGTGGAGTAATTTGTCGTATAGCTTGCGGCATACCCTGACGCTTTGAAGAGGTTCCAGCATTCGTCTGGCGCGAAGATGTCACAAATGGCTTCGATGAGCGGATCGAAGGGGCTCGCGCCGTTGCGGCGCGATGTGTGTTAGCTTCGAGAAGGCCCTTTCGATGGGGGTGAGATCGGGGTTGTAGGCCGGCAAGAACCACACCCACATCCGTGGCACTTGAGCATCCGCGCGACGGAATCGCTTTTGTGAGTGGCCAGGGTGTCGCGGATCACGACGGATCCCGGTTCATGCGCTTTGGACCTGTCACGGTTTGATGCCGCTCGTTTGATAGCATTTATTGCACCAAA
>JBELMC010000114.1:0-7813 GCA_042096155.1 Dinoroseobacter sp. | reverse complement strand
GTCGGCAAAGCATCTAGCAGAGCGCGTGCGCCTTGGCCGACGCCACCTTTTGGGCGGGCGGGTTTCGCTGTTGGTGTCCAGCCGTAGATGTCGAAATGAATGTAGGGCAGCGCATCGACAAACCGGCGCAGGAACAAGGCGGCAGTGATGGCGCCTCCAAACCCCCCAGCTGGGGCGTTGTCCAGATCAGCAATTCCAGGCTCGATCATGCTCTCGTAGGGCATGTGAAAAGGCATCCGCCAGACTGGATCCCGGACCTTATGGGCAGAGGTGCTGAGCGCCGTCGCAAAGCGGTCATCGTCGCAGAAGAAAGGCGCAAGATCAGGGCCTACTGCGACCCGCGCGGCCCCGGTTAACGTCGCCATTGAGACGATCAAATCCGGTTTCGCCTCAGCTGCAAGAGCCAGCGCATCGGCTAAGACAAGGCGCCCCTCGGCATCGGTATTGTTGATCTCAATGGTTTTGCCATTGCGGCCGGTCAGGATGTCGCCTGGGCGAAACGCATTGCCCGAAACTGCGTTTTCGACGGCTGGGATAAGAACGCGCAACTGTAGCTTGAGCCCATGTGACATGATCATATGAGCAAGCCCAAGGACCGTTGCCGCACCGCCCATATCCTTTTTCATCAGCCCCATCGAGGCGCCGGGCTTTAGATTCAGACCGCCGGTATCGAATGCGACGCCTTTTCCGACCAGGGTCAATTTCGGACCGGTTTTTCCCCAATTGATTTCGATCAAACGTGGCGCGCGGGTGGACGCACGGCCTACGGTGTGGATCAAGGGAAAATGAGCCTTTAAAAGAGCTTCGCCTACAATCACATCAATCTGCGCGCCGTGGGCTTCGGCAAGCGACCGCGCAGCTGCTTCTATGTCGGACGGTCCCATATCGTTGGCTGGGGTATTGATCAGATCGCGGGTCAAAGCTTCACCGGCTGCAATAGCTTCAAGCTTGGCGGTGTCGATATTGGCGGGGGCGACCAACATTTTGGATATATTTTGTTTTCCGGCGTATCGCGTGAATTTATAGGTGCCGAGCAACCAGCCCAAAGCCGCTTCGGTTCGGGCGTCATTGTCCAATGGTCCTTCTAAACGGTAGGTGCCATCGGGCAATTGAGGCACCAGCCCGCCGATGACAAAGCGGTTCCGTTTTTGAGCGATCTGATCACCGAGGCCCACTAGGACCTGCTTTAGCTCTCCGTCCGGGCCCGGCAAACACAGCATGCTGCCGCTCGTCGGCTTAAAGCCCTGAGCGGCAATCCATCTCTGGGTCGCGCGTGTGCATTTTTTCAACCAGCTGTCGAAGGAACCTTCATCCAGCACCGTAATCGGGACGGCGTTGCTGGACTCCGCGGCGAAAGTATAAGGGGTTATGGACATAGCGACGCTCCAACCAAGATTTGCCAGAGCCTATCGCTTTTTGAGTTTGTGTTGAATCGCTTATTCGCAGTCTCGCAAATGCAAAAAGCGATGCTGCGCATTTGACTAAAAAACCTGTAATCGCGTCCACCCGAATGTCTAATGGAACGCTGTTTTAGATCAGCTTGAAAAATCCTGAATTGTCCAGCTTTGTTGAGCCGAAGCGGCCCCCAGACGCGCCAAGCGATTGAGCACGGCGGCCGTAGCGGCCTGATCCCCAATTTGGGCGCAATCATTCAAATCGTCAGCTACAAAGGCGCAACTGGTCAAGCCCACCGGAAGAGCGATTTCACGGATTTCTTGCGACAGGGTTTTGACATTATCGAAACGCCCATCGTGAAGTGCTCCAAAAAGCTCAGTCACACGCACGCCAATCGCTTCAATTGCTTCGGCCATCGTGCGACGCGCGCCCGCTTCGCCCATTGCAACATAAAGTTCCACCATACAGTCGCTGTTAATTCGCGGTTGTTCGCTTTGTTCTAAATAACTTACGCGTTGCATGTCAGCTTCCTTCCACAACGCGGATTCGTTTGGTCATACATGTCAAGTCCCTCGCATTCGATATTATGACCCACCGCGGCGGACACTAAATAGAACTCGCTAAGAAAGGGTTTTTACAACGTGCGCTTATTCTTTCGTTTTTTCTCAAAAACTGTATTAAACCCTTCCACGAAACCCGACCGGCGGACTGAAGACCGAAATTGGCGCAGCAAAACCTTTGCCGAAATATATGACAAGGCGTTATCATGGGTGGCGTGCATCTGATTAGAGCCGATTGAAGTTCAGGATCCCCATTCGGAGTAAGCTCTGGTTCAAGGTTGCAAACAACGAGAGAGCAGCCTTGACGCAACGTACCCTGACCGACGCCCATTGGGCGATTATCGAACCTATCTGCGTAGCTGCTTGATCCCAAGTTTTGATGGTGTGATCCATTCGCATGAATGGAAGGATGCCCTAAGGGACAAGTGCCTCCCGGGCGCACCTCGACCACGCAGGCCGTCAGAGCTGACATACGGCGATCCACGGGCTGGCAAGCAATGGCACAGCAAATGTCCCGAAAAGTGCAAGCTCCGAGCGCAGCGCTGACTGGATCACAAGGGGAGCAGTGTCTGCCTGCGCGATGCGACGACGATCGCTTCCCCGTCTGGGCTCAGAAGAGTTGCAGCGGGTGTCTTTGGGCCAGTCTTTCGATCCTCAATCGACGTGCTTGGCTTCCATTTTGCGACAGTCTTGGGGTTGATCCCAAACCGCCCAGCCAAAACCCTCAGGCTTTCTTGATTATTTAAGACCACCGCCAAATTCGCCGAGTCCCCATCTAACCGGACGGGTCTAAGATTTTAGGACGGGTCGGAAGGGCGGTTTTGGACTTGCATTTGCAACACGGGATGCGGCGGCTTGGGCGGGTCAATATGCGGCTCAAGGTCTCGGCGCTCATGGATTGGGGGCGGTTCACTTATGTCGGCACAGCCAATCGCGCAGCGATCCATGGCAAGCATCGCGACGGGATCCTGCACAAGGCGGCCCAAGGGCGCCCTTTGCGCGTCGAAAAAGCGGTTCAACACGCGGATCTCAAAGCGCCGCTTTCGCATCGAACACGTATTGGAGCTGGCAAAAGCCAGTTCGACCGAGACAGAGCAAGATATTTGGGCAGCGCGAAACACACGCCCAAATGGCCATGACCGCCATCGCCAAGACTCTTCTCAAAGCCGCCAACACAATCCAGCTGACAGTCAATCCGATACACCTGATCACCTGAGTGAATTCAAAACCTTGTTCCAAACAAAGGCCAAATTCGTCTCAAAAGTCTCAGAAACCCAAACCGGACCAATGACGCAGGGGGCTTTTTTGTTGATCGGGTTTTCGGTGCGCCAGAAATTTGAAGACAAAAAACCTCCAGATTTCACATCTTGAATCACATGCCCGTTTATAGGTCTGCATTCGACGGGAGTTAGAGTCCGTTCTCGAGCCATTGCCCTTGCTGCCTTTGTCATCTGTTGGCTTTGAAACTCAACCCGTCCAGACCCTAGTCGCGCTCGCCTGGTTGCGGGAACAGTTCATAGGGTTCGGCTACACGCCAGACGTGGTCGGGAACCATTTTTCGCATCCGTTTTTGCCGGTGTCGACGCAGGTGTAAGATCGTCTCGATCGCTTTCATTTCCACCCGAGCACGGGCGAACTCCAGACCTTTTGGGCCAATTTTTGGCATAAGCCATCCGACCATCCCGCGCACCCAGTTCGGCATACGGCGCAGCGGCAAGCCACCCGCCGCCAACCGGGTATTGGCCAAAAAGCCCCTCACCGATCCTGCGCGTCTGCCTTTGTCACCTGGCGCCGCCAAAATCACTTCATCGCCAAGAAACTCCAAAAGCTCTTGACCAGTTTTGTTGCGCACGATCAACCACTGCTCTCCTTCGCCTGCCATATAACCCACTGTGATGTCAGCCAGAGTGTTTGTATAATCCACGCAGGTCCGGCAGGTCAGCGGGAAAAAATCGGCAGGCAAGTCTGATATCGGCAGTTTAAGGAACGGAATTTCGCGGCGTCGACCGTCCGTGTAGCGCAACTCAACTTTGAAATCTGCACGAAATTCGAGATACGTCACGGTCTCGGGCGCGTCATCGAGCAAATCCAGGAAGGTATGAAAATTCTCTGTTGACGTATTGTCTGAGCACGGCGTCCCAATGACGAAGATCCTCTCGAACCCCCATTCGGCTTCGAGCGCGCGCAGCGCATAAACTTGACAAGGGATCCCGATCACAGCGATGCGACGATGACCTGCAAGGCGCGCAGGCTCCATCAATGACAACAATGGCGCATAGCCCATTCGCATCCCACGGGTCTGCGCCATCACACTGGGATCCGTTACGATCACGGGCATAGGTTTCCAGAAATCGTCAGGATCTGGCGCCATCGTCAAGACAGCGTCAATCGCACCTTCTTCCAGCAATCTTTCCGCCAAACGCGTGGTCAAACCGGTCCATTGCGCTCCCGTACGCGGTCTCTTCAACGCCGCCTTATACATGGCGCGATAAACGCCGAAGAACCGCTCATCACCTTTGTCAGGATTACGCACCCGGGCGTGCACTTTCGCATCCAAGTCGGTATAATCGGGCTGAATAAACTGGCAAGCTCGACCGCAATCATGCGCTTTCGCCGTGCGGGACACTCCGCAATCCGTACACATGTTGCGCGCCACGGCAGGTCCTGGTGTCGGCGCCCAAAAGGACGAGGGCATATCGGTGTCGCGCATCATAGCCTCGGTCTGAAGACTTTATATTCTATGTCTTTGATCACATAAAATGTCAATCAAACTTGACACTTACTTTGTGAAACTGAAATCTGGTAACGAGTCGAAGGCCAGCTTCAGAGCCGCGCCCCATCCCGTGCTGATCGATTCAAAATAAGGATCGGAGCGCTCGATCCGTTGAGCAGCCCCAAGCCGAAAACTGTCTGCGCGATAGACTTGCAAATCCAATGGTAAATCGACACCTAAATTTGCTTTGATTGTCGAGTCAAAGCTGACCAACAACAGTTTAATCGCGGCCTCAAAGCTCATGTCGGGATCAAACGCGCGAACCAGAATCGGGCGGCCATATTTTGTCTCGCCAATTTGAAAATACGGAGAATCCGCGCTCGCTTCGATAAAGTTACCCTCGGGATATATCAAAAATAAACGCGGCGCGGCCCCTTTGATCTGTCCACCCACCAATATCGTTGCGTTGAAAGTCGTTTCGCCGCGCATCCCGCCTCCCACATGTGACGCGATCACTTCGCGCAATGTCTGGCCAATCAGACGGGCCACCTGAAACATACTCGGCGCTTCGAATATCGTCGAAGAGCGGTCTGCTGCTGCTTTCATCCGTTCGTCCAGCAAGGAGATCACCGCCTGCGTGGTCGCCAAGTTGCCTGCAGTCATCACCGTGACGACCCGTTCCCCAATTTTTTCCCAGCTGGTCATTTTGCGAAAGGTTGAAATATTATCAATTCCGGCATTTGTCCGGGTGTCCGACATGAAAACCAAGCCGTGGTTCAACCGAAGCCCTACGCAATAGGTCATGATATCCGCCTTCTCAGGATTGCGACTGGCTTCGCTGTTGGGCTTCGACCTGAACGGCAACACTCAGGTTTTCGGCCCCGTCTCCGAACCGCATGCCGGATACAGGTGCCGCCCCTGCATAATCCAGCCCTGTTGCGATCCGAACATAGCGGATGTCGGGGCAAATCGCGTTTGAGACATCAAATCCGACCCAGCCCAATGCCGCCACGTGCGCTTCAGCCCACGCATGGGTCGCATCTTGATCGACGCGATCCTCCATCAGAAGATAGCCCGAAACGTAGCGCGCTGGAAATCCCATTGCTCGCGCGGCCGTAACAAAAACATGGGCATGGTCCTGACAGACACCTTGACCTGCCTCTAGAATATCTTCGCTTGACGATGTCACGGACGAGCTGACGGGCCTGTAAGCGACCTTGTCAAGGATCGCGGCTGACAAACTGTGCAGCTTACCCAAGTCAGTGTCGTCATGAGACAACCCCTGCACCAGATCGTGAACCAAGGGACCGGGTTTGGTGAGCGCTGTTGCCCGCTCGAACATCCAAAGCGGCATAAACCCAAGGTGGTCGCCGAATATGCCGTTCATATTCCGCACCTCGACTTCGCCACTGCATTCAAGACTGATTGTTCTTGAGCCCGGTATAAAACTGATCAGCTGCACATAATTGGCGTGGGCGTCTTCAAAGCCCAGCTCAGGCTTCGCACCGATCAATTTTGTATTCCAATTCAGCACTTTTTGACCGGGACGGGTTTTGGGGGTCAATCGAAGCTGCTGCAAAGCATAGTCCACAGGATCTTCATATTGGTAAGTCGTTTTGTGTGAGATGCGAAGAACGTGATAATCGGTCATCTGTAAAACCTATAATCAGCCTCGATCAAGCCGCCGAGCACATTGTTATTGTATAGAAAACTTTGCAAAAACTCATGCAAGCCATCGTTGAAAATACCGTCGATATCGGTTTCGGCAAACCGTTTGACCATCGCAGCCGATGCTTCGTGACACCGGTGTCGCACGCCATATTCTCTCTCAAGATAACCTAGATTATCGGCGATTTTGGTCGTGCAAAACTTCAGCGACCGCGGCAACCTGCCATCCAAGATCAAGAACTCTGCAATCTGGCGCGGCGCTGAAGTGTCGCCGTGAATATATCGAAATGAGCCTTCGGCGCTGACCGAACGCAAAATGACCTCCCATTGCACATTGTCCATTGATGTGCCTACCGCGACCGTCGAGGGAAGCAGCACATAATACTTGACGTCAAGAATGCGCGCCGTGCTGTCGGCGCGCTCCACAAATGTGCCAATCCGGGCAAAATCATACGCGTCATTGCGTGCCATAGTGCCATGCAACGCCCCGCGCACAAACGCGTTTCGCTGACGTATGATCGCAAGAACGTCACTTAAATCGCGCTCCGCAATGGGCTTGGCCAGTACATCTTTAAGCTTCATCCAGCATTCGTTCACCGCTTCCCAGACCTCTCGGGTCAAGGCAGTGCGCACAAGCCGGGCGTTGTTGCGGGCTTTGTCGATGACGGCCAGAACGCTTGACGGATTGTCCAGATCGCGCAACAGAAAATCGACGACATCTGCGCCAACATAGGCTTGATGTTTGGCGCGAAATCCATCATTCACGCCAGCCGTCGCAACGATCGCTGCCCATTCGTCATTTGCGCCCGCGCCCCGTGTCAGCGCGATTCGCTGGCCTGCCGAGATCAAGCGTGCCACATGTTCCGAACGTTCCAGATAGCGAAACATCCAATAAAGCCCACCTGCGGTCTTGCCCAACATCGTGCTACTCCTCCAGCACCCAGGTGTCTTTGGTCCCGCCACCTTGAGATGAATTCACCACCAAAGAGCCTTCCTTCAACGCCACACGAGTCAGTCCCCCGGGCGTAATGTCGATCCCTTTGGGCGACATCAGCGCAAACGGGCGCAAGTCAACGTGCCGCGGCGCAAGACCTGAATCGGTAAAGATTGGCACGGTCGACAAGCTCAAGGTCGGCTGCGCAATGTAATTATTCGGCCGGGCCCTGAGTTTGCTACGAAAGTCCTCGATCTCGTCTTTGCTGGCAGCCGGGCCCACCAACATACCATACCCCCCTGAGCCGTGAACCTCCTTCACCACCAGATCTTCGAGGTTCTCGAGCACGTACGCCAAGCTGTCTGCCTCACTGCAGCGCCATGTCGGTACGTTCCTCAGCAAAGCCTTCTCGCCTGTGTAAAATTCCACGATTTCCGGCATATAAGAATAAATCGCCTTGTCATCCGAGACGCCGGTGCCCGGTGCGTTCGCGATCGTAATGCCACCTGCGCGATACACATCCATTATCCCAGGCACTCCTAA
>JBELMC010000113.1:0-8286 GCA_042096155.1 Dinoroseobacter sp. | reverse complement strand
GCGGCGCGCGGCGCGACCGGCATCAGCGTCCCCACGTCGCTCAGCGCGGCGACCTGCACTATATGCTAAAAAATGTTGAATATAGAGATCATGGCCCGGGACTGGGAAAATGTCGGCATCCAAATCGGGGGAGTGCAGCGCGTCTAGATAGCCCAGGGCACCGCGCGGCAGATCGCGCAGCGGTGACGGGCCATAGCCAAAGCGCATAGCATAGCGAAGAGCGGTAGCGGACAAGCGGGCTCCTATCAATTGCGCATATCATAGGGGCTTGCGCCGCTATCGCAAAGCCCCACTGTCAATTTCGCCAGGCCTGGTTCTTAATATTTTGATGAAATTTCGCCAAAGGACCACCGAAGTCGACGAACGATCATCCCTCTGTGGGTAAAATTCGCAATTGCAATTCACGCAACTGCTCGTTGGTGGCCTCAGCCGGACCGCCGAGCATCAGATCTTCGGCGCGCTGGGTCATTGGGAACATGATAACCTCGCGGATATTGGCCTCGTCGGCCAGTAACATCACCATACGGTCGATACCGGCAGCACAACCACCGTGGGGCGGCGCGCCATATTTAAACGCGTTCAGCATCCCCCCAAAACGCTTTTCGACCTCTTCGGCACCATAGCCCGCAGTCGCGAATGCTTTGACCATAATGTCGGCGCGGTGATTTCGAATCGCCCCGGAAATCAATTCATAGCCGTTACAGGCCAAATCGTATTGATAGCCCAAAATATCTTCTGGATCTTTGTCAAACGCGTCTAAGCCGCCTTGCGGCATCGAGAACGGATTGTGTGAGAAATCGACTTTGCCATCATCGTCACGCTCGTACATCGGGAAGTCGACGATCCAGCAAAAATGAAAGCTATTTTCTTCCGTTAATCCCAGCTCTTGGCCGATGACCGTGCGGGCGCGCCCCGCGACACCTTCAAAAGCACTGGGTTTGCCACCTAGAAAAAATGCGGCATCACCGACCTCCAGTCCCAGTTGCTGGCGAATGGCTTCCGTGCGCTCGGGGCCAATATTTTTGGCAAGCGGTCCTGCCGCTTCCATATCTTGGCCCTGATCGCGCCAAAAAATATAGCCCATTCCGGGCAGGCCCTCTTGCTGGGCGAACTTGTTCATCCGATCGCAGAATTTACGACTGCCGCCTTTGGGGGCTGGGATTGCACGCACCTCAGTGCCCTCTTGTTCCAGCAGTTTGGCAAAGATTGCGAAGCCAGAGCCGACGAAATGTTCGGATACAACTTGCATCTTGATGGGGTTGCGCAGGTCGGGTTTGTCGGTGCCATACCACAACGCTGCGTCACGATAACTGATTTGCGGGATGGTTTTTTCCACCCGTTTGCCACCGCCGAATTTCTCGAAGCAGCCGAGCATGACCGGCTCGATTGTGGCAAAAACATCCTCTTGTTCGACAAAGCTCATTTCCAGATCCAGCTGGTAGAAGTCCGTCGGCGAGCGATCCGCACGGGGATCTTCGTCGCGAAAACACGGCGCGATCTGAAAGTATTTATCAAAGCCGCCAACCATGATCAGCTGTTTGAATTGCTGCGGTGCCTGCGGCAATGCGTAGAACTTGCCCGGATGCAGCCGTGATGGCACGAGAAAGTCGCGCGCGCCTTCCGGTGACGAAGCGGTGATGATCGGAGTCTGGAATTCGGTGAAATCCTGGGCCCACATGCGCTGACGCAGGTCTTGCACCACCTGCGCGCGCAGCATGATATTGTTGTGCAAACTTTCACGACGCAGGTCCAGATAACGATATTTCAGACGAGTTTCTTCGGGGTAGTCCTGATCGCCGAACACAGGCAAAGGCAAATCTTCTGAGGCGCCAAGCACTTCGAGATCGCGGATATAAACCTCTATCTCGCCAGTGGGAATCTTGGTGTTGACCAGACTTTCGTCACGGGCTTTGACCGTTCCGTCGATGCGAATACACCACTCCGAGCGGACCTTTTCAAGCTGGGTGAAGACAGGACTGTCGGGATCGCACAACACTTGGGTCATGCCGTAATGATCCCGCAGATCAATAAACAGCACGCCACCATGATCACGTACCCGGTGTACCCACCCAGACAGGCGAACAGTTTGGCCCACATCGGCCTTGGTCAGTCCGGCGCAAGTGGTCGAGCGATAGGCATGCATGGGCATAGGCTTTCAGGTCAATAAACGGTCCGCGCCGATACACCTCGCATAAGACCGGAAGTCAAGCGTTGCCCGGGTTTTGTCTGCTGCGCTGTTTTAATCAAATGTCGTCTTAACCGAATGGTTTTCAATCTGGCGCAACAAAGATCCTTCATTTGTTGTCATGCTGTTCCACAGCACACCTGTCACGGCGAGACCAAGACCAACGACAGAGGCTGTCAATACAACCCAGTCGACCGCGACCGCACCGTCTTCGGCATCTTGAAAATTTTTGAACAAAGCCGGACCCCCAGTGCAGCTGCGCCTTCAAGTGCAATTATATTGACAATCAAATACGCCGCAAACACGTCATGAATTGGGCCAAAAAATGACCATTCCACCGCAGACCAAGTTTTGGATCTCTGCACAAGGCTGACGTAGATCAGACGCTTTTTGACAACGCATTGAGGACAACCACCCCTGATACAATCAAGGCAATCCCAAGATACCCAAAGATATCGAGTTTCTGACCAAAATAGACGACCCCGATAAGTGTTACAGAGGCCATCCCGAGCCCCGCCCAAATCGCGTAAGTGATTCCCACCGGAAGGGTCTTGAGCACGTGCGCCAACAAATAAAATGCGACGCCGTAGCCCAACACCGCGGTCAGCGACGGCCAGAACTGGGTAAACCCTTCTGAGGCTTTTAAAGCGGTCGTTGCAACCACCTCGCCGACAATTGCAAGCAACAGATAAAACCAGATCATGAGGGCTGCTCCAGAGACGTTTGGATTTGGTAGCGATTATCGAACGCTGATGCTACAGGGAATCGCGGCAACCACGCTGCGAAGGGTTGCGCCCAACGGCGCGCCAATTATAACGCGAAAAATTTGCGTCTCATCCGCGAGAAAAGGCCTGCTGTCATGCCCAAACGATCCGATATTTCATCCATCATGATCATCGGCGCCGGGCCCATTGTCATCGGGCAAGCCTGCGAATTCGACTACTCGGGCGCACAAGCCTGCAAAGCGCTGCGCGAAGAAGGCTACCGGGTGATCCTTGTAAACTCAAACCCAGCCACGATCATGACCGATCCGGGCCTTGCTGACGCGACCTATATCGAGCCTATCACGCCCGAGGTCGTCGCAAAAATCATCGAAAAAGAGCGCCCCGATGCGCTGCTGCCAACCATGGGCGGGCAGACTGGGTTGAACACGTCGTTAGCACTCGAAGAGATGGGGGTTCTGGAAAAATTCGGGGTTGAGATGATCGGCGCCAAGCGGCCCGCTATTGAAATGGCCGAAGACCGCAAGCTGTTTCGCGAAGCTATGGATCGGATCGGCCTGGAAAACCCCAAAGCCACCATCGCCAACTCGATGGACGAATGCATGCAAGCCATCGATTATGTTGGGCTCCCGGCAATCATTCGACCTGCCTTTACCTTGGGCGGCACGGGTGGCGGCGTGGCTTATAACCGTTCGGATTACGAGCATTTTTGCAAGTCTGGCCTGGATGCAAGCCCGGTCAATCAGATCTTGATCGATGAAAGCCTGCTGGGCTGGAAAGAGTTCGAGATGGAAGTCGTGCGCGACAAGGCGGACAATTGTATCATCGTCTGCTCGATTGAAAACGTCGATCCTATGGGGGTGCACACTGGCGACTCGATCACTGTGGCTCCAGCCTTGACGCTGACCGATAAAGAATACCAGATGATGCGCAACGGCTCAATTGCCGTGTTGCGCGAAATCGGCGTCGAAACCGGCGGTTCGAACGTGCAATGGGCGGTAAGCCCCGCTGACGGCCGTATGGTCGTGATCGAGATGAATCCTCGGGTCAGCCGCTCTTCTGCGCTTGCCTCGAAGGCGACGGGCTTCCCGATTGCCAAGATCGCGGCAAAACTGGCCGTTGGCTACACGCTGGACGAGCTCGACAACGACATCACCAAAGTGACACCCGCCAGTTTCGAGCCGACAATCGATTACGTCGTCACCAAGATTCCAAAATTCGCTTTTGAAAAATTTCCTGGCGCCAAGCCCGACCTGTCGACCGCTATGAAATCCGTCGGCGAGGCGATGGCGATTGGACGGACGATCCATGAGTCGATGCAAAAAGCACTTGCGAGTATGGAGTCGGGTTTGTCCGGTTTTGATGATATCGAAATCCCCGGCGCGCCCGATGTGGCCGCGATCACAGCCGAGCTGTCCAAGCAAACCCCCGACCGCATCCGTGTGATCGCACAAGCCATGCGTCACGGGATGGACAACGACACCATCCAAGTTGCCACAGCCTTTGATCCGTGGTTTCTGGCCCGTATCCGCGAAATCGTGGACGCCGAAGCACAGATCACGAAGGATGGGCTTCCTGTCACCGAAGACGGCCTGCGAAATCTGAAAATGATGGGCTTTAGCGACGCACGCTTGGCCAAGCTGACCGGCCGCGATGAGGGGCAGGTGCGTCGCGCACGCGTCCGCTTGGGCGTGAAGGCCGTGTTCAAAAGGATTGACACCTGCGCCGCCGAATTTGAGGCGCAGACGCCCTATATGTACTCGACCTACGAAGCCCCGGTGATGGGCGATGTCGAATGCGAGGCGCGACCATCAGACCGCAAGAAGGTAGTGATTTTAGGCGGTGGTCCAAACAGGATCGGGCAAGGGATTGAGTTTGATTATTGTTGTTGCCACGCCTGTTATGCGCTGACCGAGCAGGGTTATGAGACGATCATGATCAACTGCAACCCCGAGACCGTATCGACCGATTATGACACCTCGGACCGACTGTATTTCGAACCTTTGTCCTTTGAACATGTGATGGAAATCCTACGGGTCGAGCAAGAAAACGGCACATTGCATGGTGTGATCGTCCAGTTCGGGGGGCAAACGCCGCTGAAGCTCGCCAATGCGCTTCACGACGAGGGAATCCCAATCCTCGGCACCACGCCTGATGCGATCGATCTGGCCGAAGACCGCGAACGGTTCCAGGCTCTGGTCAATGATCTGGACCTCAAGCAACCCCGCAATGGGATTGCGTCGACCGATGCGCAAGCACTTGCGATTGCAGAAAATATTGGTTTCCCGCTTGTGATCCGGCCGTCGTTCGTTCTGGGTGGTCGCGCGATGGAAATCGTGCGCGATATGACCCAGCTGGAGCGCTATATCTCCGACGCTGTCGTGGTCTCGGACGGCTCGCCTGTCTTGCTCGACAGTTACTTGTCGGGCGCCGTGGAAGTCGATGTCGACGCGCTCTCAGACGGCACGAATGTGCATATCGCGGGAATTATGCAGCATATTGAAGAGGCTGGAGTTCACTCAGGCGACTCGGCATGTTCCTTGCCGCCTCACAGCTTGCCAGACGACATCGTCGCCGAACTGACACGCCAAGCGACCTCTTTGGCGCGTGCCCTGAAGGTCGTTGGCCTGATGAACGTACAATTCGCGGTCAAAGATGGTCTGGTTTATCTGATCGAGGTCAATCCACGCGCTTCACGAACAGTTCCATTTGTTGCGAAAGCCACTGACTCTGCGATTGCCTCAATAGCGGCACGGTTGATGGCAGGCGAACCGCTCACAGCATTCCCGATGCGCCCCCCTTATGCCGATGTAGATGACCCCATGTCCGTGCTGCCTTTGGGCAACCCTTTTACTTTGGCCGACCCGAAAACCCCTTGGTTCAGCGTTAAGGAAGCCGTGCTGCCATTTGCACGTTTCCCGGGGGTCGATACGCTCTTGGGTCCGGAAATGCGCTCCACTGGTGAAGTCATGGGTTGGGATCGATCCTTCGCACGGGCCTTCTTGAAAGCCCAGATGGGCGCAGGGGTTGATTTACCAACCACAGGCAAAATCTTTGTTTCAATCAAAGAGTCGGACAAAACCCCAGTGTTGCTCGAAACTGCTAAAATTCTTGTTTCGCTTGGCTTTAAATTGTTATCGACTCGCGGGACGCAATCGTTTCTGGCCAATCACGGCGTTGCATCAGATATCGTCAATAAGGTTTATGAGGGCCGTCCAAACATTGTCGATATGCTCAAAGACGGCGACGTAACTTTGGTGTTGAACACCACAGAGGGCGCGCAAGCCGTTGAAGACAGCCGCTCGATGCGCAACGTCGCTTTGATGGATCGCATCCCATATTTCACCACGCTCGCGGCAAGTCACGCGGCCGCATTGGCCATGCAGGCCCGCGCCGAGTGCGAGATCGGCGTCCGCGCATTACAAGGCTAGCCAAACAAGTCATCCGCAGGGCGCCACCTGGGCCTGCGATTGTATCGCTGATTGGGACAAAATCGCTGAGATGTCTCTAATTGGCCTTATTTCGGTCACGACAAAAGGAAATCCTTAACTCATTACGAGATAGGGTTTGCCAATGATGACTGAATATTTCACGATCATACGCTCTATGATAGAACAGATGACCATCCAGGATTGGGCCCTGGCGGCAGCGGTGTTTTTTGTCGTGGTGCTCGTTTTGCGCGTCTTTCGCATGATGCGTCAAAGACCAACGCACGCATTGAGAACAAAGGCTGGACCAAAGGGCACTGCTGTGCCGGTGGTTGAGCCGTCGGATTTGGCACGCAAGCCAATCCCCCGTCCAAGCCGCCCAGTGCCGCGAAATCGCGCTCGTGCTGAGGCTGAGGCTGCGCAGCCTGCGTCCGTTACCTCCCAAGCTCCGGCAATCCATACTCAGATCACCTCAGTGGAACCCGTGCCCGAAGCCGCACCCTCAAACGTTGCCAACGCATTGGCGAAAGTCGATTTTGCCGCCAAACCCATGATGCCATGGGGTCAATATTGTCTGTTGCGCGATATAGAAGCCTTTTTAGGGGATCACGGGGCGGGGCACCGTCTGTTCAGCCACGTGCAGCTGAGCGACGTATTTGGCGTGGACTCGGCACATATGTCGGATGAATTGACCGACGCAGTCTCGCGTGCGCTCGCGCCATTTCGGTTCGATTTCCTGATTCTTGATCGCCAAGGCATGCCCGCTCTGGCCTTGCAAATGGGATCCACGAATCCGGTTCTGGAAACAGTCTGCATTAAGGCCAATGTTCCGCTCTTGATGCTGCCTGCTGATTATTCGTGGCTGACGGTCGAGACCCAACTGGCACAGCATCTGGGCGACCCGGTGCAATCTATGCGTCAGGCTGGATAAAAACGCGCCGATATCGCCATTCTGAGGCACATTCCCGACCGAGGTAGTGCCCGCTTTGCGTTCGACTCTGCAATTCGATTTGCAAAACGGTGATAACGTCAAATAAGCTGAGGTGCTCGCGCGGCAGCATATCTACTACAAACCGAATGATCAAATAGACCTCGTCAGTCGTTGGTTTTTATCGCAAGTTCGATCTTACACAAGGTTCGGGATGGGAATGCGAGACGCTGATTTCTATTCCTAAGCAGGCGCCAATGACGCCGAAGATCAGCGCTGCGATCCAGGCGAGTTCAAACCCTGCCTGGATGATGGCACAGCGCTTCGGGATTTTGGAGCAAACCGTCTGGAAATGGCGCAATCGCGACAGCGTGGAGGATCGCAGCCTTGCGCAGCGTCGCCTCTAAGACACACTGCCCCCCGCGCGGGAGGCTGTAACTCTGCGCTAGGCGCATTTGGTGTAGCTCGACGACCAGTTCGCGGGTGCACGTGAGTTTCTGAATCCGAACGTCTCACGCTCGGCGCTGGGCCGGTGTTTGCGTTATCTTTGTGTTGGAAATCTACGTGATATCAAGGCCGAAGTGCCCAAGCAAGCTGTTCAATCCCGGCATCTGATGGCACGGATCTTGTTTGAATATTTCTGGTTCTTGTATCCATTTTGTGCAAATGAACTCGTATGGTGTTAGGGCTGAGAGTATCTTCACGTGCGGCGCATGTTTGTATGCGTCCAGAAAATCGGAGAGATTCCGCTCAAGCTGATCCTGTGTGTCGTCGTGAAAGCGTTTCACTATGGCCTCTTTGATCGTTTTTTCATCTGTTCGCGCTGACCCTCTGTCCAGGGATGCTTCACTTTTGTCAGCCGGCGCTCAACCTGGCTTTCACAGCAGGCCCTGTCGAGAGCGTGTTCAAAAGCAAAAGTGTCTTTCTTGCGATGGGTGAATGGAATTTCATTCTCGGTGAGTACGATGTGGACCTGTCCCGCCCTCGTGCCGGTCCCAGTGCTCGTTTAGGCCACTTTTCTTT
>JBELMC010000112.1:0-8419 GCA_042096155.1 Dinoroseobacter sp. | reverse complement strand
CGCCAGCCTGCTGTTCCAGACCGATTGGTCGGGCCGCGCCGAGATGGGCACCAGCGGGACGGATGATTTTACCATCAAGCTGAGCGCCGATGGCGCGGCCTGGGTCACGGCGCTGGCCTTTGACGCCCCCAGCGGCACGGTCAGCGGCACGGCGGTGCAGACCGCCCCGACCGATACCGGCACGGGCAAGCTGGCGCGGGCCGATTACGCCTATGGGCCGGGCAACCTGCTGGGCGGGGTCACGCAGGGGGGCGGGGTGCCGACCGGGGCCGTGCTGGAACGGGGCGACAATGCCAACGGGTCCTATCTGCGGCTGGCGGATGGCACCCAGATCTGTTGGCACCAGATGAGTTCAAGCGCGGGCGGCCAGACGCTCTGGAGCTTTCCGGCAGCGTTTCAGGCCGGATCCGTGCCCATGGTGCAGGCCACCAACCAGGTGCAGACCGCGCATTTCGCCAGCACCGGCGGGCCGTCCGCCGCAGGGGTGAATTTTTCGGTCTGGGGGGTGTCGGGGACGCGCGTGGCGCTGACCACCGGCCTGATGGCCGTCGGGCGCTGGGTCTGAGGAGGGATAGAGATGACACAGGTGACGATCCATTTTGCCCCGGTGCGCCGGGAGGACAGCCTGAGCCTGAAACGGCAAGGCGACACATTGATCGCCAATGGCACGGTCTATGATCTGGCCGCACTGGCCGCCGCAGAGACAGACAGCCCCGGCGAAGGCTGGGTGGTGTCTGTAGCAGGGGCGCCCGATGGCTATACGGCGGTGGTGCTGCTGCCACATGGGGCCGATGCCCCCGAGGCGCTGCGCTTTCCACAGCCGGTGGTGGTGACACAGGACGGGAATGTGCCGCTGCCGGGGGCCAAGACGGCGCGGCGCAGGCGCAAGGCAAAGTAAAGGCGGATCTGGGAGAACGGGGTGCCTGACAGAGTTGCAGGGCGGTGCGCAGGCAAGCCAGGCGACCAGGAACGGGGCAAAATCAGATGCCGTTTTGCCAAACGTTTGCGCCGCAAGATTTTCCAGGGATTTGAACCCCCTTCCGCACGGTGCCAGAAACGACCGTTTTTGACACTGGCATGAAAGCCAATCACACGCTCAGGTTGCTAAGCGGCTATGCGAACATCGTTTTTCGATGCGCACACTTTGACCAGAGCAACATGTTTGGGCAGTATGACCTCACTGCGGAGGGGGCCGAATGAAAGAGCTGCCAGAATTTACAGGTAGATGTCAGTGTGGTGCTGTGAGCTATTCAGTGGCTGCAGGCACTGGGAAAGCGAACGTATGTTTCTGCGATATGTGCAAGCGTGCAACCGGCTCTCAGGTGCCATCGTTCATTAGCGTTCCTAGGGACAGGGTTACTTGGAGCGGGACTCCTGCGGTGTTTGTGTCATCGGACATCGCAACGCGAGGGTTTTGTCAAACCTGCGGCACCCCCCTTTACTACGCGGGCAATGACAGCTCAACATGGGGCTTGGCAGCGGGTGCGGCAGACATCATCGTGTCACCCGATGTCGTGTTCTACTATGATCAACATCCAGATTGGCTCGCATCGATAGAGACGTTGCCTAGACCAGACTTCGAAGCAACCGCTTGCAGCGGTGACGATCAATCAAGTTAGCTTTTCAGGCCGGCGAGACGCGATAAATCATCCTGTGGTTGCATTGAGAAATGCCGCCGAAAACGACCGTTTTTGGTGCAGGTGTTTTGTCAGGGGGGTATTGGCCCCCAGCTAGCCGCAGCACGATCCGCCTTCTTGGATCGGCGGACACGCGACCGTTCCGTATGAGCAATACACGCAACAGTCACCGGGCTTCGGTTTCAGCACCACGCCGCAAGAGCTGCACTCATAGAACCACTGGCAGGCGTCGGTCGGCATGGTCTCGTTGGCGGCGTGACCGCATTCGGGACAGGTGATCGTGGATTGGAGGATCACTTCGTTCGTCTGCGTCGCCATAGTGCGTATCCTGTCAGTATGAGAAATCCGGCCAAGATCGGAAGCAGCACATCGTCTCGATAGATGTAGCCGAGCGCGCCACTGATCCCAAGAAGCGAAAACAGCCACGGCAGAAATGGCGTAAGGCAGCACACTGCTGCCAACCCGGCTCCGCCGAGGCCCATAGGCAGAAGCCAGCCCTTCATCGTGTTTGCCTCCATAAGGAAAACATCGTTCGTGCCGCGTCTTCTTCCCAAAGGGGCGAGCTGGCGGCGAGGGCGAAGGCAACGGTTGTGAAGCCCAATATGACGACTGTTGAGCGTTTGCGGCTGGCACAGTTCCAACGCCTCCATAGCCGAAACCAGCCCCATGCCAGAACCACCCCGACCACCCCCAAAATTTCAATGCGATAGGCAACGAATGGGCCGAGCATGGTGAGCCAGGTACCGCCCAGACCAATTATCGACAACCCAATGGGCAAGACGCAACAGGATGCGCTTAGCAAAGCAAGAAATCCAGCACCGCCAATCAAAAGGCGGTTCGGCCCCTTGGCGCTGTCTTGAAGTGTTTCGGTATTCGACATCATGGTCGGTTATATGCATCCTGTAGTGACTACAGGAGCAAGCGGAGAAAGATCACATGGTTGCGATTGGTGAAGCATCCCGTTTGAGTGGCGTCTCGATAGAAACGATCCGGTACTACGAACGCGAGGGGATCATCTCGAAAGCGGGACGAACGGCAGCCGGACGCCGAACATACTCAGACGCCGAGATATCAGAGCTTCGCTTCATCAAACGATGCCGCGACCTCGGGTTTTCAATCCATAATGCTGTTGCGCTGCGTAGTCTGGCTCATGAACCAGCAGGCGCGTGTGAAACGGTAGAGCAACTGGGACGCAAACATCTCACGGAAGTTCAAGCCAAGCTGGCGGAGCTTCGGCAGCTAGAGAGTGCCTTGGTCGAGTTGGTCGCAAACTGCGAAAAAGGCCGCCGTGACTGCCCGATGCTTGATGCGCTCATGGGTCAGAACTCATAGGTTTTTGTCACCGGCGATAACCACCATATCGACACCTTCGAAACCAAAATTCACGAACGTGACGCATTTGCGGCCATGCTCTCAATGGGCGGCACAACGGCCAGCATGTCGCCCCAACTGGTCAACGGGCCAACTGGTCAACGGGTTGGACAAGGCACTGGTCAACATTGAATCCTTTCGCGCCGAGGGGGTCGCCAGGCTGCGCGCAATCCGCGACGCAACAGAGAGGGCAGCCTGATGACCGGCAACCGTCAGCCTCTGAGCATTCCGAGTTTCGAGGGCGATCTGGACGATTTCACACCGCGTTATGGCGCGCCGAAATCGACGGTCCCAACACGCCGGGCAGGGCAGGGGGGACTACCGGTGTCACCCCTTGAAGGATCACGCACTGTTGACACCCGTCGGGCCGTGGACGCCGTGTCCGGGTTCCCATCACGTGAGGCCGCGTCTGACGGCCAACTCAACCTGAAAGGCCCGCGGCATGTGCTTGATCGGTTCAAGGCCATGTGCAAGTCAGACCGTCGAGCCTGTTATGATACGCTTGAAAGTCTGATGGACAACTATGAGGGACGGTCTCCCCATGCACGCTGGCATCTCTGGCAGCATCTTGGGAAGATGTTTCTCTTTGTGAGACGCGGCACAAGGGCCAGTCGCGTTGATTCTCAATATCCAGACTGCAGCGCACCGCGTGACCGTGCAACACTGGAGGACGCGGGTCCGTTGTCCTGACGGCGATGTACTGCCCTCTTCATAAGCTGGTGCCTCTGGAAAACCCTGTCGTTAACTATTTGTACATTTTTGCACCGAGGCACTGGGAAATTTTCTGAAATTTTGGTATTTATCTTGACGATGCATGACGGACATTGAACACGACTGTTAACGGTCCGCGTTCAACTATGGGATAGACACAAATGGCTAATTTTATCGGCGACGCACTTGATAACAATCTTATTGGTGAGGGTGATGATGACCTGCTGCAGGGTCTCGGCGGCAATGATACGCTGAACGGCGGCTTTGGAAATGATACGCTCGAGGGCGGCGCGGGCGATGACGTCCTCAAGCTTGGCATCGGCGACGACACGATGACCGGTGGCGAGGGTGCTGACACTATTTCCGTCAGCGGGTCCGCAGACAACACCAACACGACGGTCACGGATTTCACCGACGAAGACCGCCTGGACCTCGGTGCAACCGGAATTACCGGAACGGCCTCGTTGGGTTACAACGTTTCGGTCTTTAACGGAAATACGGTTGTGACGGTGGGCACCAACACCATCACGCTCGAAGGCTACAAGAGCGCTTTCTTCGAACTGAACAACGTGATGTTCGCGCGTCAGTTTGGTACGAATCTTGCCGATACCTTTGTCGGCACTGCGGCCTCGGACAATTACAAGGCGCTGGACGGCAACGACACGATCAGTGGGCTAGGCGGTAACGACACGCTGCTCGGTTCGAGCGGTGATGACGATATCAGCGGTAACGACGGCGACGACGTTCTTGGCGGTGGGTCCGGCAACGATACCTTCAATGGTGGTGAGGGTGACGATACGATCTCGGGCGGGGCTGATGATGACCTGTTCAAGATGGGTCAAGGCGATGATGTCATGACCGGGAACAGCGGGGCTGATACCTTTTCTCTGAGCAGCGTGGCTTCCGGCATCAATGTGACAATCACGGATTTCTCGGCAGATGATATCCTGGATCTCGTCGCTACCTCTGCAACAGGCACCAGCTCAATCGGGTTCGACGTCACAGTGGTTGGCACCGACACGGTGGTGACGGTTGACGGCAACACGATCACGCTGGAGAACTTCGCCAGCGCGTCCTTTGTCAATGACAGTGTCCAGTTCGCGCGTCAGTTGGGTACGAATCTTGCCGATACCTTTGTCGGCACAACTGCATCCGACAACTACAAGGCGCTGGACGGCGACGACACGATCGACGGTTTTGGCGGCAATGACACTCTGCTCGGTTCGAAGGGCAACGATTCCATCAGTGGCGGCGGCGGTGACGACTCCCTTGGTGGCGGTCAGGACAACGACCACCTGACAGGCGGATCCGGCAACGATTTCCTGGGCGGCTGGACCGGTAATGACACGCTGCTCGGAAGCAACGGTAATGACACGCTCGATGGCCAGGATGGCAATGACGTTCTGAACGGCGGCAGTGGCGATGACGTTCTGCTCGGCGGTGTGGGCAATGACGTCCTGATCGGTTTGGACGGGAACGATACGCTCACCGGCGGCGCGGATGTGGATGTTTTCGTGTTCAAGCGGGATGGTCAGACCCAGACGATCACCGACTTTGAAGACGGCACAGATCTGATCTCTGTCTCCATCGCCGGGGTGAACGCGTTTGGCGATGTTGTACAGGCCGACAGTGGCGCGGACCTCCTTTTGACCTTGGGAGCCACTACAGTGACCCTCGAAGGGCTGGCGGGCACGGTGCTGACGAGCGACGACTTCCAAATCTGAACCTTGGCTAGAGCGACAATAAAAACCGGAGGGTGTCATCACCCTCCGGTTTTTATTTTGGCCTGGGCTCTTTTGGACTGGTTGGCATATTCCGCTTGTGTCAGGCCAGCCAGGCTTATGTGGGGGATTACGAGCCCAGTTGCACGTGGTCTATGGATTTCATGGGGGATCAACTTGCAGATGGCCCTCGCATTCAGGGCACCGCCCAAGGGCTGCATTCACCATACGGATAGCACCTGTGTTCGTGCCAATTTGCGCCAGGGCTGGATGCCACCGCACCCGACGCTGTATCTGCGGCGTGCCGTGTTCGACCGGTGGGGTTTGTATGACACCTCTTTTCGCATTGCTGCCGGCTACGACGCGATGCTGCGCTACCTCGTGAAGAGGCAGATCCGGCTTGCCTATGTGCCCTGCGTCTTCGTCAGGATGGGTATCGGTGGCGAAAGCAGTGCCTGAGATTGTCTCTTTACGAATATCCAGGACTTCGTATCCGGCGCGGGCGGCGAAATCAGTCAGATCGGCGCCCCTGCCGTTCGCAGGACGGGGGGTCAGTTGCGGATAGGGACGGAATCCTGCGTTAAGGATTATCAATCTCCATATCGCAACCGAACAGCAATTCGTTCTTCAGGAGCATAGATGTGCATGATTTGATGCTCGCTGCCACCATGTATAGAAAACCAAGCATTCGGTTTTTGCAGTGCTTTCCAAATGGCGCGTCCGTGACCGCCTAGTCCTCTTCCTTCGGGTCTGCCGTCGCTTTCAACCCCGGTCAGGCATGACTTGCGAAAGCCAAGGTCGAGCGTCGGCTCCATTGGTGTTGGTCGTCAGGCACCTTGGGCGGCGAAGTTTACGCGGTACGAATAGGATTGCAGGCGGATATTCGGCGGTTTTTGTGGTGGATCTTCGGCGAGACGAACCACCACAAAAGTGCATCCGTAAGGGCTGGTATGAAACTTCTTGTACGCAAGCACCCGAGACACCTCGATGTCTTCGAACACGGTTTCTGCGAATTTCTTGCCGTTTCCTGGGAAGCATGACGCCAGCATGACCATGGAGACTATCGCTGTAAGCTTAGTCACATTGGGAATGCCCGAACGACTGTTGGTTTGTTTTTGAAATAGCGCCGTCCTCATTTAATGACCCCGTCACGCTTAGAAATTGCCAGGACGGTGTTTTTGCTGATGCCGATGTCGCGGGCGATCCAGCGGTAGGAGCGGCCCCATCGGCTGAGTTCTGTCACCAACACCGCGTCGATCTTTCGGGCTTGAGCCGCAGAACCTGTCCAAAATCCGACAGTTTTTCTGATCCGCCCGAAGGCGACCCGAAAAGCGTTACGACCAAAGCGGGGGCAACGTGCGCACCGCCCTCATGACCCGGCCCTCTGATGCTTTTCGCAGACAAGTCGGGAAATCCCGCTGATATTGGGTTTGGAAAAGGGTATTGGGCGAAGGTGAAACGTAGCAGTGTTGGGGGCTGTTGACGGTCACCGAATTTGGATGATGGCTGCGGCAATTGAGATGAAGGCTTTGAAGCGGGAGTCTGTCTTGCACCAGAGCATCTCTATGGCTTTGATCTTATTCAACTTTCCGAAACGGCATGGGGCGCTCCCATGACGCATGTGTCTTACAGTGTCTCCTGCCATTCCAACGAACGGATCACACACATCAAACTGTGAGAGCAAACAACCAGGCATCACACCTGCCGCTTCCGCCTCATGCTTGGACACGAATATGGCTCATCACCCAAGATCGATCCCAAGCACCCTGTGTATTGCGGTGGGGGCATCCACGTTTTCGCGCCGCATGTACTGGCGCACTTCGTGCATCTTGGCATCCACCAGATAGCGGTACCATAGCCCCTGCAAGACGTGGAACGCCGCACCTTCTCTTCCATCCAGGAACCCAAGGCGGATCACATAACGGTAGAAGAAATAGACAAAGGCCCGCGCGCCACCTGGCATCCGGGCATACAGGTTTTCCTTCAACCAGCGCTTGACCCCGGCCTGCTGGCCTCCGCGCAGGTCTGCGACGGTTTCATGCGGCATGAAACCATATTCGAGGTTCAGAAGGTCGATGACCTCGCGGCTGGCATAGGCATTGTGCTTCTGTGTCCACCAGGTCAGTGAGTTGTGGTTGTCGTCGAGGATCTCACCGTCAAAACTCTCTGTCGCGCCGGAGACCACGATGTGTTCGTCCATCCAGCGGTTTTCGCAATGGCCGCGACCATTGCGGAACAACCGCAGCACCCGTACCGGAAAGACGCCGCCCCAGCGCATCGGTCGTCTCATGAATGTCATGCGACGCGAGACATAGACCCCATCCACCTCCGGGGCCATGGTCGGCAGGTCTTCAGCGATCTGCCGGGCCAGATCCGGGGCGACGATCTCATCTGCATCAAGCCGCATGACCCAGTCGGTATCCGGGCTGACCCGGTCGATGCCCCAGTTCATTTGAGTTGCGTAATTTACCCAAGGGTTGCTCAGAACCTCTGCCCCCGCAGCACGGGCCAACTCCACCGTGCGGTCGGTTGAGCCGCTGTCGACCACCAGCACATGGCTGGCAAAGGGCCGCACGGAGGCGAGACATCGTTCAATGTGACGTTCCTCGTCGCGGGTCAGGATGACAACGGTCAGATGCATCAGGCGGTCTCCTTTTGTGGGCGGCGCAGAAAGCCTCGCACCAGTCGATTCATCTGGCGATCGGCGAGATCCGAGATGATCAGCACGACCACGCAGGCCAGCGCAAAGCCCGTCCAGCTCGCGGCCAGCTGCCATTGAATCAACAAGGGGAAATGGATGACGTAGACGCCGTAGCTGACGGAGGACGCCCAGCCCCAGGCGCGCGCGCCCCGGCCGCCCATGCGCGCCACCGCCCAGCCCGCCAGCGGCGACATCGCCACCCCCAGCAACAGCAGCGCCACGCCGTAATGACGCAGCATCAGCATCGGGTAGGTGCCAATCCGGTCGATACCCTGCGT
>JBELMC010000111.1:0-8521 GCA_042096155.1 Dinoroseobacter sp. | reverse complement strand
TTTATCGGGCTACAAAGATCTGATGCACCAGTGGGGAATCGGAAGTGAATTCTACGGTGATCTTGGATTGCCACAATGGCCGGGTCGTCTGGCCTTTGTGATGGGAATCATGCTGTGCTGGATTCGTCTTTTGATTCTGGTTTTCCAAGACATTCTCACGATTATCACCAAAGGTCAGCTCGACCTGACCTGATCAACTTCCACTCAACTGTGAAATAACAAAGAGGGCGTCATGGATCCTGCTACCATTGGTATGATCGCATTTGTCATAATGTTGGTGCTTCTGGCGATGCGGGTGCCGATCGCCTTTGCACTGATCGGCATTGCAACGCTCGCGGCGTTCACGATTTTTGCGTTTCGGACAGGCACCTTTATGCCCGAACGCGCCTTTCGGGCCACCGCGTCCATGGTGTTTACCAACTCCTTTGATCTGGTACACTCGTTTGATCTTTCGATGATCCCGCTGTTTGTGGCGCTTGGCAACATCGCCTATCGCGCAGGGATCACAACGGCCGTTTATGACGCGGCAAAGGTGTGGATGATACGCCAGCGTGGCGGCGTAGCTGTGGCGTCAATCGTTGGCTGTGGCGGTTTTTCTGCAATCACGGGGTCGAGCATTGCCTGTGCATCGACGATGGGAAAAATCTGTACGCCCGAGATGTTACGGCTTGGCTATGATCCGCGATTGGCCACGGCCAGCGTCGCGGCGGGCGGCACCATGGGATCTTTGATTCCACCAAGTGTTTTGTTCATCATCTATGCGATTTTTACCGAGACCTCGATCAACAAGCTTTTCTTGGCAGGTGTACTTCCTGGGCTGCTGACATTGGTGGGTTTCACACTCACGATTTGGGTGTGGATGTGGTTCAACCCAAAGATTGTTCCTGACCGCGGGGACCCCGTCCCGTTTTCTGAAAAGATGGCCGCTGCACGCTCGGCTTGGCCAGCCGCGATGATCTTCTTGATTGTTGTTGTCGGTATTTACGGGGGCTTTTTTACCGCAACCGCCGCCGCCGCAGTCAGCGTTGTCGTGACCACGGCCATTGGTTTTGCCAGCCGAAAGCTCACCTTGAAGACCACATGGGAGGCGATACGAGAAACCTGCCTGCAGACATCGGCAATCTTTATCGTAGCGGCCGGGGCAAAGATCTTTGTTGCCGCAATTGCGCTGACCGGAATGGCCCCGGCATTGGTGGACGCGGTCAGCGCGGCGCAGCTGTCTCAAACGACCCTGCTTCTGGCGATTTGCCTGGTCTATTTGATCCTTGGCATGTTCCTTGATCCGATTGGTATCATGGTTTTGACCCTGCCGCTGATGCTGCCTTTGGTTGAGTATTACGACATGAACCTGATCTGGTTTGGCGTGGTCGTGGTCAAGTTGCTCGAAATTGGCCTTATCACGCCTCCGGTGGGTTTGAATGTGTTTGTTCTCTCCAATGTTGTTGGCAAAGCTGCGCCTGTTGGCATGATCTTTTCCGGCATTTGGCGGTTCCTTTGCGCGGATGTTGTGGTGCTGTGGTTGATTATCGCCTTTCCGTGGATTTCATTGGCTTTGTCACAGGCCGTCAAATGATTGAAGTTTGGGGCAAAAGGTGATCCATATACCAAACAGTAAACGGATTTGGACCCTATGACCGGATGAAAAACCTGACGGACGACAAGAGATTTGCCAACACACTGGCTCGGGGGCTCCACATTTTGAGGGCTTTCCGGCCGACAGATAATGGGCTGGGTAACTTGGAGTTGTCAGAGCGCACGGGCATTCCACGCTCAACGGTTTCGCGGTTGACCTTCACCCTCTGCGCTTTGGGTTATCTTTCCCATGGGCGTCATCATGATCGATATCGGCTGGGACCGGGGTCGTTGGCCCTTGGCAACATTGCGTCTGCCTCTTTTGGTTTTGTTGATATGGCCGATCCAATTATGCAAAAACTCGCGGATGAAACGAGTGCGCTTGTCGGCATCGCGTTGCAGGATGACGGCGAAATGCTGATGGTCAAAACGTGGCGGCCCGTCGGCTCGCCGACCATCTGGTTGGACGTGGGCTATCGTATGCCAATGTTGCGCTCCTCAACGGGGGCGAGCTTTGTCGGGGCCTTGTCGCGCGCCGAGTTGGAGGCGCTTCGTACTCGATTTCCCGATATAGATCCCGCAGACTTGGCAGAGTGTCACCGCACGGCGCGCGAAGCAATCATCTCGAAAGGCTATGCATCCATCCAAGGACGTCATCGCTTTACCCAATCTATCAACGCCGTCGCAGCGCCTTATCGTCCGTCGGAATTCGGAGAACCCGTGGCCATTTTGTGTGGCGCTTCATCTGAAGCCATGACGAAAACGGCCATGTCTGAAACGGTCGGCCCAGCATTGGCATTGGCGGTTCGCGATTTGTGCAAGGCCACCGGACAGCCGTTTTCAATCGCTGAAGGTTAGCAGGCGACATATTGCAAAATCGGCGGGGCGTGCTGGCGCGTCGAACTCCGCAGATGCATGATGGGTCAATCCCGCCGATGCGGTTGTCGATCTTTTTGCGGCAACGTGCTGAGCGTCGTCAGACACGGTTCCGGTGATACGCCGCAAGGCTTAAGTCGCTGGTGGGGCGTCTTACCAGCCGCAGTGATTTTGCAAGATCGTCCAGGCCCGATCGGCAAAATCTGGTTTTGCAGGCTCAAGGCAGTGTTCAGACAAAAACCAATAAAAATATTTTGCGTAGTCAAAATTTTCTTGCCGCTCGCTGGCAGCATCGATTGCATAGAAAATCTCAGTCGGGCTGCGGGCGACCAGTGTCGCATGGTGGAATGCGGCGGGCGCGCAGGTGACAACCGGTTTGCGCTGCATTAACGCCTCAAAACCAGCGGTCGAATTTTGCGTGACCACCACCTCGGCTGCTGCAATCTGGTCATGAATCGACGCGGTGCACAGTTCAGCTTGTGGATGTCGCTGCACCAGGGCGGCGATCTCGGCGATGGTATTTGGGCGTTGATGAGGGTGCAGCTTGACTGTGACGCGTCCTGGTGCGCAGGCCTCGAGCACAGCCTCCAACATGGGAAGGGTTTTGACATAAGGCTGCAATGTCTTAAACTGATCGATATGCTGGATGAAAACTGCCGCGCGGGCGGAAGGCAACGGGGTCTCTCGTCGCGGTTCTTGCTGGTGCCGGGTTACGTTTTTGCGCAACATATGCCCCGTCACACCATTGAAAAAATACTTCGCATCCGCCGAATCGACGCTGTCGGGATCAAACGGCTTGTCCGTGATTTGGCTGTGCTGCAAAGCGCCTTTGGGGTCCAGATGCCAGAACCCCCAGATATGGCTGGGCATGGCGTGCAGAACCCTCGGGCCTGGCTTTGGCCGGTCGGCCACGATCAGATGCGCTCCGTTGCCTTCGCGCAGCATCCGCGAGCGGTCCGACGCCAGTCGAACGATCTGTAAAGGGATCTTTTCGGTCTTTAAACGGTCTTCAATTTTGGTAAAGAAATCGAATTTTCCAGCCAGAATCGTGTCGTACCAACTGTGTTCGGCGTGAATGGTCACCGCCTTGGATTGCCGCTTCACCACCTGCGCCTGCAGCGTGTTCCAAACGGGTTTTGGCATTAATCGCGCAGCTCGTCTGATGAAACGCCCCACAATTGGGCCTTGCGCACCCAGCCGCGATTGCGCCCGATGCGAATAATGCACCACTCGGTTTTGCAGTCGCCCAGTCGTGCCACAACACCGGATTCGGCCCGCGCGCGGATCGGGGCCTGCGCATCCGGGCGCGTATGCAACGGGGTCAGGTCCTCTTGTACAATGACCGTACGCACGCCCGACAACAGCCGAAAGTGCATCCATCCGCCAGCCCCGTCGCGGTCGCGGACCTGACGCCAATGCCCGTATTCGCCGACCACCTGTAAAGGCATGTCGCGGCGCTGGAAAACCCAGTCAATGCGGTGGGTCTGCGAAGGCCCGCGCCGCACATATCCTTCGTCGGCCTTCATCGATACAAAACGCGGCAATGGCAAATTCGTCACCTTGCCGCGATCTGCGGCCGTGCCGGGCAACGTTGTGACACCGCAAACAATAACCGCTGCAATAACCGCGTCAAAAAGCTGTCTCATGATCGTTCTGCCTGCCTGATGCTCTTCCCCGTCTGGCTGTTTTTTATGCTCTGGGGGGTACTTGCCTCTGCCGATGATATGTTGCCACTATGGGGGTGCGTTGAAAAGTGCTGGGAGACACGAATGCCATCTGAACGTCTGAGTGTTGTTGTGACGCGACGCTTGCCTGAACCGGTTGAAACACGCCTGAAAGAGCTTTTCGATGTGCGGCTGAACGAAGCGGATGCCAAAATGAGCAAAACCGAAATCGCCGACGCCATGCGGTCGGCGGATGTTTTGGTGCCTTGCGTGACGGACCAGATCGACTCTGCGATGTTGGCGCAAGCGGGTGATCGGCTCAAATTGATCGCAAATTATGGCGCTGGGATCGACCATATCGATGTCTCGACGGCCCGGCAGCGGGGGATCCATGTCTCGAACACACCGGGCGTGCTGACCGATGACACCGCAGATATGACGTTGGCGTTGATGATGGCAGTGACCCGGCGGATACCTGAAGGCCTGAACGTGATGGCCAAAGGAGAATGGTCAGGCTGGTCTCCGACGGCATTTCTGGGCGCACGGATCGGGGGGAAACGCCTTGGTATTCTGGGCATGGGACAAATTGGTCAAGCAGTGGCCAAACGTGCGCGCGCCTTTGGCATGCAGATCCACTACCACAATCGCCGACGGCTCCATCCCGAGATTGAGACAGAGTTTGAGGCCAGCTATTGGGACAGTCTTGATCAGATGGTCAGCCGCGTCGATGTTCTGAGCATCAATTGTCCGCACACGCCGTCGACTTTTCATTTGATGAACGCGCGACGATTGAAACTGATGAAACCCTCTGCGGTGATCATCAACACGTCGCGCGGCGAAGTGATCGACGAAAATGCACTGACGCGGATGCTGCGTTCGCACGAAATCGCCGGTGCAGGTCTAGACGTGTTTGAACGCGGGCATGATGTCAATCCGCGCTTGCGCGAACTGGAAAATGTGGTGCTCTTGCCGCATATGGGGTCCGCAACCCGCGAGGGACGCATTGAGATGGGCGAAAAAGTTATCATTAATATCAAGACATTCGATGATGGCCACCGGCCGCCAGACTTGGTCGTACCTGCAATGCTGTAACGCTGCCACGCCAGACCAAATGGGTGATATTTCGTCGTTTTGAAAGGGAGTAGAGCCGCAATGAAGAGTGACTTTCTTGTCATAGGCGGCGGGATTGCGGGGGTCTCGGCGGGCGCACGTTTGGCAGAATTGGGCCATGTGGTGCTGCTTGAGGCCGAGTCTGCACTTGGATATCACGCATCGGGGCGCTCGGCTGCGTTGTTTGAACAAACCTATGGTTTGCCCGCGACGGTGGCCCTCAACCAAGCCAGTGCTGATTTTCACCGCGAAGCCGACGGTGGGGTTTTGTCGGACCGGGGGCTTTTGTTGTTGTGTACCGAAGCGACGGAAACGGCTTATCAAGCAGATCTCGCAAATATGGCCATGACCGAGATTGGGGTCGCCGAGGCGCTGAAACGGGTGCCCATTTTGAAGCCCGATATTGTGACCAACGCGGGCTATCACTTTGAAGCCTGGGATATTGACACAGACCGTTTAATTCAGAATTTTGCCCGGCGTATTCGCGAAAATGGTGAGATTTATCAAAATTCTAAGGTGGATCGCATAGAGCGGTCAAACGCCGGTTGGTGTGTTCGATCTGGCGCGTGCGAATGGCACGCGAAGGTGCTGGTCAATGCGGCGGGTGCCTGGGCGGATCAGGTGGCGCAGGCAGCCGGCGTCACCCCGCTGGGATTGACCCCGCTGCGACGCTCGATTGCGCGTATCTCTGGGCCGGGGGGGCATGATGTTGCGCGCTGGCCGGTCATTTTTGGGGCGGGCGAAACGTGGTATGCCAAGCCAGATGCGGGCGCGTTGTTGGTGTCGCCCGCCGAGGAAGATCCCAGCGTGCCGATGGATGCATGGGCCGATGACTTGGTGATCGCTGAAGGGTTGGATCGCTATCAAACACATGTCACCGAGCCGGTAACGCGGCCGTTGAGCACATGGGCCGGGCTGCGCACCTTTGCGCCGGATCGATGTTTGGTGCTGGGCCGTGATCGACACGTTACAGATTTCATCTGGGTTGCGGGGCAGGGCGGATATGGATTTCAGACCGCACCTGCCGCCAGCCAATTGGTCGCCGACCTGGTCGCAGGACGCCGTCCGCAGATTGAGCCGCGATTCACCGCTGCGATGGATCCGGGCCGGTTTTCATGAGTGTCCTGGTGTCCGCGCCAGCGGCCGAGCGCAACCAAGACTATATTCTGAACGTGTTGGGCGATGCTTTGCCAAAAACTGGGCAAGTCCTTGAAATCGCAAGTGGAACAGGCCAGCATATAGCCGCTTTTGCGGCCGCTTATCCAAGATTGTTCTGGCGGCCAAGTGACGTTTCGATGGAGCGGTTCGACGCGATTGAGGCCTGGCGCGCCGCCACGGCGGTGCGAAACCTGGCTGCGCCGATACTTTTGGACGCTGGCGCGCCGGGATGGGCCGCGCGGGTGGGGCGCGTGGATGTGGTCTTTGTCGTAAATCTGTTACATCTCGTGTCAGAGGCACAAATGTCTGTTTTTTTGGACGAAGCGGCGCAGGCGCTTCAATCGGGCGGGGTCTTGGGTATTTATGGCCCGTTTTTGCGCGATGGATACACCACGTCGGATGGGGATGCCGCCTTTCATGCCTATTTGCGCAGCCAAGATAAATCAATAGGTTACAAAGAGATAGAGATTGTTTGCGCAGCACTTGAGGTGTTGGGATTTGACGTCAATGTCACCGACATGCCCGCAAATAACCTGTTTGTGTTGGCCCGCCGACCGAAGGTTGCTTGATCCATCGGCCTTCATCGGGGCACAGTTGTGGTATTGATTCCATCGATGTGAGGGCACTGATGCGCTTTTTGTCTGTAATTGTGGTGCTTGCCGCCGGATTCGCTGGCCTGGGACCGGTGTTTGCACAGGACGCTCTGGCGCGTTATGAAACCGCGTCCGAGGCTATTGCGGACAAAATGAACGCCCTGTTGGCGCTGGAAATTCCAAAGGTTGCCAATAACTTACCTGACACATCCTGGGACGATGCCCATCGGGAGGCGGGCCTTTGTATTTTACAAACCTTGGTGGACGAAGCGGGGGTCGACTATGTCGCGACGATGTTGGCCGCGCTGGAGCAGACCGCTCAACAGACCTTCAGCTCGACGGCAGAACTGAGCAGTGCAACGACCGTTCCTGGTTCGGACAAGATTGGCGCGAACCGGGTCCAGGCGATCACCGAAGGATGTGGTTTGACGGCGCTTTCAATGCAGCGATTGGCGGATGCAGGCACGTTTGAGGCAATGCAATAGGGGCCCGCTGGGGCGATTTTCTCTAAAACAGGCGCAAAGACAGGTCGGTTGGGGCAAGACCACTGGCACCACGAGGCCGTAGGCGGCGCCGATCAATATGCACAACTGATCAAAAATATGCACAATTCGACAGCTAGCCATCGGTGCGAAGGGCGATGTTGGTGGGATCATAGGGGCTGTCTTCTGTGACCGCGCACTCCCAAAGCTGATCGAGCATCTTGACCTGGAGTTTGGTCCCGGGGACAGCAAGATCGGGTGGGACATAGCCCATGCCGATCTGTGTGTTGAAGGCGACGGAATAGCCGCCAGAGGTCAATCGCCCGACGCGGATGTCGCCATGATACAATGCCTCGCGCCCCCAAGGGTCGGCATCTTCCGGACCGTTGATCAGCAGCGTGACACATTTGGACCGAATGCCGGTGGCTTGCATCGCCGCCTTGCCATGAAAGTCTTTGGACAGATCGACAAAGCGGTCTAGCCCCGCTTCAAGCGGAGTTGCGTCGCGGCCCAATTCAGTGCCAAAGGCGCGGTAGGATTTTTCCTGTCGCAGCCAGTTTTGCGCGCGTGCTCCGACCAGTTTCAACCCATGGGGCTTGCCTGCGTCGATCAATTGGTCCCACAGATAGTTTTGCATTTCCATCGGATGGTGCAATTCCCACCCCAGCTCGCCGGTATAGGCGACGCGAACGGCGTCGACCGGGCACATTTCAAGTTCAACGCGGCGCGCGCTCAGCCATGGGAAGCGCTTGTTTGACAATGCGGTTTCTGGCTGCGCATCGCGGATCAGGCTGGCGAGGATATCGCGCGACTTGGGACCTGCGAGGGCGAAGACACCGGTTTGGCTGGTCACATCCGACAAGTGTATTGTGCCAAACTCGGCCTTTTTGTCTTCAACCGCTTTGGCAAGAAAATCGCTGTCATAAAGCTGCCATGCGCCGGCTGAAATCAGCAAAAACCGATCTTCTGCCGGGCGCAGGATGGTGTATTCCGTGCGCGTCGTGCCTGCCGTGGTTAACGCGTAGGTCAGAGTAATCCGGCCGACTTTGGGCAGTTTATTTGTGGT
>JBELMC010000110.1:0-8704 GCA_042096155.1 Dinoroseobacter sp. | reverse complement strand
GAGCATCGGTCTCCAAAACCGAGGGTCGTGGGTTCGAGTCCCTCAGCCCCTGCCAGGCCATTTCATACGAAAGCGCTTTGCGTGCGATCCAAATCTCAGTGGTTCTGATCGTTGCTTTGACGTGTGCAGGCGTGCTCTTGAACTTTCTCTAAACCGTCTGTATCTGCGCGTTATGCTTATCGTGAGGACATCATGGCCATCACCAACCCCCTTCAATTTATGCAGCAAGTCCGCGCCGAAGTTTCCAAGGTGGTGTGGCCGACACGACGCGAGCTGATCACCACCACGATCATGGTTTTCGCTATGGCGGTGATCACAGCGATTTTTTTCTTCTTTGTGGATTTTTTGATCCGTCAAGGATTGCAGTTCGGTCTTGGTTATTTCGGCTAGCGGTGTATCGGTTTATTGCCGCCTAAGCCTCTTGAACAATTGGGCTTTGGCAGCTAAGGCGCTACTTGTTCAAGCGAGATTGCGTGCCCCGATTCGGATGGCACGCTGTTTTTTGTTTACAAGCAATTCATCAGGCAGTTGAAAAACTGTTGGAATTTGGGCCCTAAGGTCCGCAGACAAGGTGACGAGCAAGATGGCGAAACGGTGGTATTCGGTCAGCGTTCTTTCGAATTTCGAAAAAAAAATAGCTGAGCAAATCCGCCATTCGGTGGAAGAGGAAGGCCTCGAAGACGAGATCGAAGAAGTTCTCGTGCCGACTGAGGAGGTAATCGAAGTGCGTCGCGGCAAGAAAGTGACCGCTGAACGCCGATTTATGCCGGGTTATGTGCTTGTCCGGATGGAGATGACCGACAGCGGGTATCACCTGATCAATTCGATCAACCGCGTCACGGGATTTCTGGGCCCTCAGGGTCGGCCCATGCCGATGCGGGATTCAGAGGTAAACGCGATATTGAACCGCGTAGAAGAAGGTCAGGATGCGCCACGTAGTTTGATTTCGTTCGAGGTCGGCGAAAATGTGAATGTGACCGACGGCCCGTTCGAAGGGTTCTCGGGTTTGGTCGAAGATGTGGACGAAGCCAACAGTCGTCTCAAGGTGACGGTAAGTATTTTTGGCCGGGCCACTCCGGTCGAGCTGGAATTCACACAGGTTGCAAAAACCGGGTGATTTAAAACGTGGGAGGGCCGCGTCGCGCGAGATGCGGGCTGCACCACGGCAACGAAACCTGAGGGACGCGTCCTAAGGGGTTGATATGAAGGAGAGGCCTCATGGCCAAGAAACTGGTTGGCACGCTGAAGTTGCAAGTGCCCGCAGGCAAGGCGAACCCGTCCCCCCCCGTTGGTCCGGCGCTGGGTCAACGCGGCATCAATATCATGGAATTCTGTAAAGCGTTCAATGCCAAAACGCAGGAAATGGAAGCGGGTGCGCCATGCCCGACGGTTATTTCCTACTATCAGGACAAGTCGTTCACGATGGATATCAAGACGCCGCCTGCGTCTTATTATCTGAAAAAAGCAGCCAAGTTGCAATCTGGGGCGAAGACGCCGTCACGCGAAGTTGCGGGGCATGTAACGGCCGCTCAGGTCAAAGAAATCGCAGAGGCAAAGATGAAAGACCTCAACGCCAATGACGTTGAATCGGCAATGAAGATTATTCTGGGCTCTGCCCGCTCCATGGGCATCGAGGTAAAATAATGGCAAAGCTTGGAAAACGCACCAAAGCGGCCAAGGCCGCATTTGCTGGCAAAGAGAATTTAACCGTTGAAGAGGCCGTTGCTTTGGTGAAAAGTGGCGCGACGGCGAAGTTCGACGAGACAATTGAAATCGCGATGAATCTTGGCGTTGATCCACGTCATGCTGACCAAATGGTCCGGGGCACGATCAACCTACCAAACGGGACTGGTAAAACGGTTCGTGTGGCTGTGTTTGCCCGCGGTCCAAAGGCCGACGAAGCGGCTGCAGCTGGTGCAGACATTGTTGGCGCTGAAGACCTGATGGAGACTGTTCAGTCCGGCAAGATCGAGTTTGATCGCTGCATCGCAACGCCGGATATGATGCCGATCGTTGGTCGTCTTGGCAAAGTCCTTGGCCCACGCAACTTAATGCCGAATCCCAAGATTGGAACGGTCACCATGGACGTCACCGCGGCTGTGACCGACGCCAAAGGCGGGCAGGTTCAATTCAAGGCTGAAAAGGCGGGCGTTGTACATGCAGGCATCGGTAAAGCGTCGTTCGAAGCTGAAAAGCTGGCTGAAAATATCCGTGCCTTTGTCGAAGCTGTGGCCAAAGCGAAGCCCGCAGGTGCGAAAGGTGCGTATATGAAGAAGGTCTCGGTCAGCTCCTCCATGGGCCCTGGCGTGTCGATCGACATCACTTCGGCGCACACAGCCGAGTAATAGAATTCCCGGTCTCGCCGAGGCGGGACTGGGATGGCAGGGCCACCTCAAGCGGCCTTGTCCTGTCCGAGACGGTGGGTTGGGCCTATGCCCGATAATTCCTGCCTGAGATGGGGAACGGAACACTTTCTTCTGGGGCATTGCCTCGGGTGATCTGGCACCGGGACCCGTAATTTGGACCCGATGGGGATGGAAACATCCCCGAAACCTGAGCCGGGATGTCTCGAGAGAGCTTCCCATAATTTGGAGTAACACTGTGGATAGAGCACAAAAAGAGAAAGTGGTCGAAGAACTTGGCCAAATCTTTGAAAGCTCTGGCGTGGTTGTGGTTGCACACTATGTCGGTATCACGGTTGCTGAAATGCAGGACTTCCGGGCGCGCATGCGCGAAGCCGGTGGATCCGTACGCGTTGCCAAAAACAGGCTCGCCAAGATCGCCCTTGAAGGCAAACCGAACGCTAAGATCGGGGAATTGCTGACAGGGATGACCGTTTTTGCTTATTCCGAAGACCCCGTGGCCGCGGCCAAGGTCTCGGAGGCATATGCCAAAGATAACAAAAAATACGTTATCCTTGGTGGTGCCATGGGCTTAGACTATCTGACCCCCGAAGGTGTAAAAGCCGTCGCATCCATGCCGTCGCGCGAAGAGCTCATCGCTCAGGTTGCGTCTTGCATTGGTGCACCTGCTGCGAACCTTTCTGGGGCCATTGGCGCACCTGCTTCAAATCTTGCTGGCATCCTCTCTACAATCGAGGACAAAGCGGAAGCGGCGTAAACAGCATCCTACACCGGCAGGGTTGTATCCCTGAACGTTGGAACACACATCTTATCGAACGGAACCATTAAAATGGCTGATCTGAAGAAACTTGCAGAAGAGATCGTGGGCTTGACCCTTCTCGAAGCACAAGAACTCAAAACCATCCTCAAGGACGAATATGGCATCGAACCCGCCGCTGGCGGCGCAGTGATGATGGCGGGTCCTGCGGGCGACGCCGCTGGCGGCTCGGCCGACGAGCAGACCGAATTTGACGTGATCCTCAAAGGCGCAGGCGCGTCGAAAATCAACGTCATTAAAGAGGTCCGCGCGATCACCGGTTTGGGCTTGAAAGAGGCAAAAGAGCTGGTCGAGGCTGGCGGCAAAGCCGTCAAAGAGGGCGTCGACAAAGCAGAAGCAGAGGACGTCAAAGCCAAGCTCGAAGCCGTTGGCGCCGAAGTCGAGCTGAAGTAATTCGCACCCAGATTTCGATCTGGGTCGCGCTGCAAACGGGCTGGGTGCAGAGGTCTCTGCGCCCAGCCGAACCTGTCTTAGAGAGCGATTTGGTTCACAAACCGCTCTCTTGGGAAGGTTCACGGTCGGGAGCGCGCCATTGGGACGGCGCGCAGGTATAGACCGAACCCCCTGTCCACAGCGTCATGCACCTCGCCCAGGGTGACATGAGGCGGGAAAATGAAGGAACGAGAGCGCATGGCGCAGACGCATCTTGGCCAAAAACGTATCCGCAAATATTTCGGCAAAATCCGCGAAGTCCTGGAAATGCCAAATCTGATCGAGGTTCAAAAATCCTCATATGATCTGTTTCTGAAATCAGGCGACCAGCCTCAGCCGCTCGATGGCGAAGGCATCATGGGCGTCTTCCAGTCTGTGTTTCCGATCAAGGATTTCAATGCAACCGCGGTGTTGGAATTCGTGAAATACGAGCTGGAAAAGCCGAAATACGACGTGGAAGAATGTCAGCAGCGCGACATGACCTATGCCGCCCCGCTGAAAGTCACTCTGCGTTTGATTGTGTTCGATATCGATGAAGACACGGGCGCAAAGTCGGTCAAGGACATCAAGGAACAAGACGTTTTCATGGGCGATATGCCGTTGATGACGCCAAATGGTACATTTATCGTTAATGGCACTGAGCGGGTCATCGTTTCCCAGATGCACCGGTCGCCTGGCGTTTTCTTCGACCACGACAAAGGCAAGACACACAGCTCGGGTAAGCTGTTGTTCGCCTGCCGGATTATTCCCTATCGCGGTTCTTGGTTGGATTTCGAGTTCGACGCAAAAGATATCGTGTTCGCGCGTATTGATCGCCGCCGTAAACTGCCAGTCACGACGCTGTTATATGCACTTGGTCTCGACCAAGAGGACATTATGGATGCGTATTACGACACTGTTCCGTTTTCGTATCGGAAAGGCGAAGGTTGGGTCACCAAGTTTTTCCCCGATCGTCTGCGTGGCACCCGTCCTTTGATAGATGTTGTTGATGCTGCGACCGGCGAGGTGATTGCTGAAGCTGGTAAAAAAGTCACGCCGCGCGCTGTTAAGAAATTGCTTGAAGATGGCAGTGTCACGGACGTGCTTGTGCCGTTTGACAATATCATTGGGCGGTTTGTCGCCAAAGATATCATCAATGAAGAAAACGGTGCGATTTACGTCGAAGCTGGCGACGAGCTGACTTGGGAAGTCGACAAAGATGGAGAGGTCTCTGGCGGGTCTTTGAAAGAGTTGCTGGACGCGGGTATCACAGACATCCCCGTGCTGGATATCGATAACGTCAATGTTGGCGCTTACATGCGCAATACTTTGGCGACTGATAAGAATATGGGCCGCGACACCGCGTTGATGGATATCTACCGGGTCATGCGTCCAGGCGAGCCACCCACCGTCGAGGCGGCTTCGGCCTTGTTTGACACGCTGTTCTTTGACAGCGAGCGCTATGATCTGTCTGCCGTTGGTCGGGTAAAGATGAACATGCGTCTGGATTTGGATGCGGAAGACACGATGCGCACGCTGCGCCGTGAAGATATCGTGGCGTGCATCAAAGCACTGGTTGACCTGCGCGATGGGCGCGGTGACGTGGATGATATCGACCATCTTGGCAATCGTCGTGTGCGTTCTGTCGGTGAGCTGATGGAAAACCAATATCGGGTCGGGCTTTTGCGGATGGAGCGCGCGATCAAAGAGCGTATGTCCTCAGTTGAAATCGACACGGTCATGCCGCAGGATTTGATCAACGCCAAACCCGCTGCTGCTGCTGTGCGTGAATTCTTCGGCTCTTCGCAGTTGTCCCAATTCATGGACCAAACCAATCCGTTGTCAGAAGTCACGCACAAACGTCGTCTTTCGGCGCTTGGACCGGGCGGTCTGACCCGCGAACGCGCTGGCTTTGAAGTGCGCGACGTACATGCGACCCATTATGGTCGCATGTGTCCGATTGAAACGCCAGAAGGCCCGAATATTGGCCTGATCAACAGTCTCGCGACATTCGCGCGGGTCAACAAGTATGGCTTTATCGAGACCCCATATCGTCGGGTTGTTGATGGCAAAGTCACCGACGATGTCCAGTATATGTCGGCAACAGAAGAAATGCGTCACACTGTGGCGCAAGCGAACGCAAACCTGGATGACGAAGGTCGGTTCCAGAATGATCTGGTCAGCACCCGCCAATCCGGCGACTATATGCTGCAAAGCCGCGAAAATGTTGATCTGATTGATGTATCCCCGAAGCAGTTGGTGTCTGTTGCGGCCTCACTGATCCCGTTTCTTGAGAACGACGACGCGAACAGGGCTCTGATGGGGTCCAATATGATGCGTCAGGCGGTACCTTTGCTGCAGGCCGATGCTCCATTTGTTGGCACCGGAATTGAAACAGTGGTTGCGCAGGATTCTGGCGCGGCGATCATGGCCAAGCGCGGTGGCATTATCGATCAGGTCGATGCGCAGCGTATCGTTGTGCGCGCGACAGAGGATCTGGAATTGGGCGATGCAGGTGTGGACATCTACCGCCTGCGCAAGTTCCAACGCTCAAACCAGAACACCTGCATTAACCAGCGTCCGCTTGTTAAGGTCGGCGACACGGTGTCCAAGAACGAGGTGATCGCAGATGGCCCGTCAACGGATATGGGCGAACTGGCACTCGGAAAAAACGTCATCGTCGCTTTCATGCCTTGGAATGGATACAACTACGAAGATTCGATCCTGATTTCGGAGCGAATAGCCCGCGACGATGTTTTCACCTCGATTCACATTGAGGAATTCGAAGTCGCTGCCCGTGATACGAAACTTGGTCCAGAAGAGATCACACGCGATATTCCAAATGTCGGCGAGGAAGCCCTGCGCAATCTTGACGAAGCGGGGATTGTATATATCGGCGCTGACGTCGAGCCTGGTGATATCCTTGTTGGCAAAATCACACCAAAGGGCGAAAGCCCGATGACGCCGGAAGAAAAGCTGCTGCGCGCCATCTTTGGTGAAAAAGCCTCGGACGTGCGTGACACCTCTTTGCGTGTAAAGCCGGGTGATTTTGGAACGGTCGTGGAAGTGCGCGTCTTCAACCGCCACGGTGTGGAAAAAGACGAGCGTGCGCTGCAGATCGAGCGTGAGGAAGTCGAACGCCTCGCCCGTGATCGGGATGACGAAATGGCCATCCTTGAACGCAATATTTACGCGCGCCTGAAGGGCATGATCGAAGGCCGTACGGCGGTAAAGGGTCCCAAAGGTGTCAAGCCGGGGTCTGTGATCAACCTGGATCTGCTGGACACCTTGTCCAGAGGTCAGTGGTGGCAGCTTGCGTTGGAAGACGAGACCGAGGCCAGCCAGGTCGAAGCCCTCAACAGCCAGTACGAAGCGCAAAAGCGCCAATTGACCGCACGGTTTGAAGACAAAGTCGAAAAAGTGCGCCGCGGGGACGATTTGCCTCCGGGTGTGATGAAGATGGTCAAAGTTTTCATTGCGGTGAAGCGTAAGCTTCAACCTGGTGATAAAATGGCTGGTCGTCATGGCAACAAAGGCGTGATCTCGAAGGTTGTTCCGACCGAAGACATGCCGTTCCTTGCAGATGGCACACCGGTTGATTTCTGTCTGAACCCGTTGGGTGTGCCGTCGCGCATGAATGTTGGACAGATCCTAGAGACCCACATGGGTTGGGCCGCACGCGGCCTTGGGATCAATATCGACGAAGCGCTTGGCGAATATCGTCGCTCGGGTGATCTGACGCCGGTGCGCGACGCGATGCGCCTGGCCTATGGCGATGATATTTATGACGAGGCTCTTGGCGGCCTGCCCGAAGACGATCTGATTGAGCGTGCGGGAAGTGTTGTCCGTGGCGTGCCGATTGCAACGCCGGTTTTTGACGGGGCCAAAGAAGCCGATGTGAACGCTGCTCTGATGCGGGCGGGTTTCTCGGAGAGTGGTCAGTCGGACTTGTTCGATGGACGCACGGGTGAGAAATTCGCGCGTCCGGTGACGGTGGGCGTGAAATACCTGTTGAAACTGCACCATTTGGTCGATGACAAGATCCACGCGCGCTCCACCGGACCATACAGCCTTGTGACCCAGCAGCCGTTGGGTGGTAAAGCTCAGTTTGGGGGTCAGCGCTTCGGTGAAATGGAGGTTTGGGCCTTGGAAGCTTATGGCGCTGCGTACACCTTGCAAGAAATGCTGACAGTCAAGTCGGATGACGTGGCTGGCCGAACCAAGGTTTACGAGAGTATCGTCAAAGGCGAGGACAATTTCGAGGCCGGTATTCCGGAATCTTTCAACGTTCTTGTCAAAGAAGTCCGCGGCCTCGGCCTGAACATGGAACTCCTGGATGCGGAGGTGGATGAGTGAAGCTATTGCTCTCCATCTTCGCAATGATCGTGGCGTTCGCCTTCGGTTTTTTTGTGGCGCCGGGAAAAAAGATCGAGATCCTTTTGACAAAAATTGAGGGTCTCGCATCTACCGGGTTCATCGAAGCCTTCGGATACAGCGATCAGCAACTTCAATCTGCGGCGGCCACAGCGTGCGGCGGCCATGCGCTCTCGAAATTCGAAACCACCGTCGTGCGGTTTCACAACTCTTGGCATGAGTTTGAATGCGCAGCACCTGGAAAGGAAACGAAATGAACCAGGAACTGACAAATAACCCGTTTAACCCGATCACGCCTGCAAAGACATTTGATGAGATCAAAGTCTCTCTGGCGTCCCCGGAACGCATCCTGTCATGGTCCTTCGGGGAAATCAAAAAGCCCGAGACCATCAACTATCGGACCTTCAAGCCCGAGCGCGACGGCCTGTTCTGCGCGCGGATCTTTGGCCCGATCAAAGATTACGAATGCCTGTGTGGCAAATACAAGCGGATGAAGTATCGCGGCGTTGTCTGCGAAAAATGCGGTGTGGAAGTCACGCTGCAAAAAGTCCGCCGTGAGCGGATGGGCCACATCGAATTGGCGTCACCCGTTGCTCACATCTGGTTCCTCAAGTCGCTGCCATCGCGCATCGGTCTGATGCTGGATATGACCCTGCGCGATCTTGAGCGTATTCTTTATTTCGAAAACTACGTCGTGATCGAGCCCGGCCTGACGGACCTCACCTACGGGCAGTTGATG
>JBELMC010000109.1:0-8743 GCA_042096155.1 Dinoroseobacter sp. | reverse complement strand
AAAAGGCCGCATAAATGAGTTCAGAGACCGGAATGTAAACGCGACAAGTCCAAAGTGGAGTTGCAAGAGTAAGAGCAACTAAGAACGCTACCTCGGTAAAGGAAATTTCATAGTCCCAAAATATGAATAATGGACTTCCGTTTATCAACCACACTTCGAGGCCACGAGCGATATCATCAACTTGCCAGAGTGGTAATGCTACAATTTCTAGTATTACAACTTTGACTGCTCGCGGAAGCGCCAATGGTTCAAGGCGTTCCCATTCAAAAGATCTACTCGGAAACCCCTTTAGCCTCTTCATAAAGTAGGTGGCGACAAGACCGAACAATAGAAGCCCAAATGCATGCCCAATTAGGTGATTGTCGCTCCATGGAGTAACACTGGACATTCGCGCAGACCACAAAACCCACAACAACCCAATGCTAGATGAAAGGCCAATGACCAACCAAAAGACCGCTGCCTCGCGCGTTGACACTGCCAAGCCTCCTATAAACGAAATGATCCGACAGCATGCTGCACTGTTAGCTCGTCAATTCAACAATTTTCTAATGTGTTACATTGGGCTAACATGCACTTAATCGGACAGGTGTCTGTTAACTTAAAGAGAAGTGTGCACCGAAGCGCTCCAGAAAGAAAAACCCCGGCCGCATCTCTGCGACCGGGGCTTTCAATGTCGGATGGAGCGAAAGCTTACAGCCCGGTGCTCACGTCGATTGTGTTGCCCTCTTCGAGCGTCACATAGGCTTTCTTGACGTCCTTGCGCTTGCCGAGTTGGCCCCGGAACCGCTTGACCTTGCCTTTGGTGATCGTCGTGTTCACTGCTTTAACCTTTACACCGAACAAAGTCTCGACGGCTTGTTTGATCGATGGTTTGTTGGCATCGATCGCCACCTCGAACACCACTGCGCCATTTTCGGACGCCATGGTGGCCTTTTCGGTGATGATCGGCTTGCGGATCACATCATAATGCTTCGGTGCGGCGCTCATTTTAGGCGGGCCTCCAATGCTTCGACACCCGCCTTGGTCAGAACAAGCGTGTCCCGCAGCAAGATGTCATAGACGTTTGCACCCTGCGTTGGCAGGATATCGAGACCGGTGATGTTGGCTGCGGCGCGGGCGAAGGCGTCGCTGACTTCGGGCCCGTCGATCACCAACGCACGTTTCCAGCCTAAGTTTTTCACCGCTTTGGCAAGCTCGGCCGTTTTGCCCGATGCTGACGCTGCGTCGATCACGACCAGTTCGCCCGCTTTTGCTTTGGCGCTGAGCGCATGGCGCAGACCGAGTTTGCGGAACTTTTTGGTCAAGTCGTGACCATGGCTGCGTGGGGTTGGGCCTTTGTAGATGCCCCCGCCGCGGAAAATCGGTGCATTGCGGCTGCCGTGACGCGCACCGCCGGTTCCTTTTTGACGATAGATTTTCTTGGTGGAATAAGACGTTTCCGACCGTGTCTTTACCTTATGCGTGCCAGCTTGGGATTTGTTGCGCTGCCAACGGACCACGCGGTGCAGAATATCAGCGCGGGGTTCGAGACCAAACAGGTTCTCGCTTAGCTCAACAGAGCCAGAGGCGGTACCGTCAAGATTGATGACGTCGAGTTTCATTCTTCACCCCCTTCAGCGGGTGCATCGGCAACGGGTGCTTCAGCGGCAACGGATTTCAGGCCAGCCGGAAAAGGCAAACCTTCGGGTGCCTTTTTCTTGACAGCGTCTTTTACAGTGACCCAACCGCCCTTGGAGCCCGGCACAGATCCCTTTATCATGATCAGGCCACGATCCGCATCGGTCCGCACCACTTCCAGATTCTGAGTCGTCACACGGGCAGCGCCCATATGACCAGCCATTTTTTTTCCTTTAAAGACCTTACCTGGATCCTGACACTGACCGGTCGAACCATGAGACCGGTGGCTGACCGACACACCGTGGCTTGCACGCAAACCGCCAAAATTGTGGCGCTTCATCGCACCGGCAAAACCTTTACCAATCGAAGTGCCCGAAACGTCCACTTTCTGACCTTCAAGATAGTGCTCAGCAGAGATTTCAGCCCCCACTTCGATCAGATTGTCGGGGCTGACGCGGAACTCAGCCACTTTGCGCTTGGGCGCAACATTTGCTTTCGCGAAATGGCCGCGCATGGCTTGGCTGACACGTTTGGTCTTTGCGGTGCCTGCGCCCAACTGCACGGCCGTATAGCCATCGCGCTCCGCAGTGCGCTGATCCACGACTTGGAGATTTTCGAGTTGAAGAACCGTCACAGGAATCTGCTGACCATCTTCCATGAACAAGCGGGTCATGCCCACTTTTTTTGCGATCACGCCAGAGCGCATCTCTATGCCCTCCTTTATACCGAGATCTGGACGTCAACGCCCGCAGCCAGGTCGAGCTTCATCAGCGCGTCTACGGTCTGAGGGGTCGGATCCACGATATCGAGTAAACGCTTGTGCGTGCGAATTTCGAACTGGTCACGAGATTTCTTGTCAACATGGGGACCGCGAAGCACCGTGAATTTCTCGATCTTGTTTGGAAGCGGGATTGGTCCGCGTACCGTTGCACCCGTGCGCTTGGCGGTGTTGACGATTTCCTGCGTGCTTGCATCAAGCACTCGGTAGTCAAACGCCTTGAGCCGAATGCGAATATTCTGGCTTTGAACTGCCATATCTATAGGCCTTTTTCAGGGCTTTCAGCTGAGAGGAAGACATTGGCTCATCCAAAATCTTCGTCGAACTGCGACAAGGCTCCGGCGTTCAAAACGCTCGCTACCTTGGCCGTCGCGTGCGTATAGGGGGAGTCGCAAGCGTTGGCAAGCATGATATCGCGACCCCTTTTCAAAGATCAGAACTTGACCAGCCAAGGATGGATGCCGCTGATTTGATCGCGTTTAGGCCGCCAGATGCCAGGACTGAACACTTCGACCGCAAGCCCTCGCATGCCCAAAACTCCAAGCGCTTTGTGTCCGCTGAAACCGCAGGGACCAATATGAAGGACCAAACTCACAAAGCCCCAATTTGCTGGTCCGTGACGCAGAAATCTTTAACCTGTTCGCTATCTTTGACCGCTGACGTCAGGCATTCAAGCCGGACGTGACCATTCACGAGAGCGGATAATATCCCGGATTGAGCATTGAGCGTTGAAGGAAACTGATCTAATCAGTGCAAAAAATTTACCACTCACAAATTAATCAACGAATTTAAGCGATCCGGTGATGCCGAATATACCAATTTATCTACTAGGCTTGAGCTTTGGGATTTCGATGCTCATCAGCCTTATTTGTATTATGTGGTTTGCGCGAACAGCTTCTCAATCCCTAAAGCGCAATGATATCACGGCCGTCCAGGCCTCTCATACAATACCAACACCGCGCGTCGGTGGCCTGGCCCTCGTACTCGCTTTGTTTGTTTCAGGATCAATAAGTCACAATGTCGGCGGCTGGGGCATGTATTCTGTTCTGCTTGCCAGCGGTTTGCCTGTGTTCATCACAGGTCTCGCTGAAGATCTTGGGTTTTTCGCAAGTCCCAGAAGACGACTGGTTGCCGCTGGTATTTCTGGTGTTTTGTTTATGGCGATACTGGGCGAATGGCTTTCGCGCACCGGTGTTCCGGGTTTTGATATCGCACTGCAGTGGTCACCATTGGCGATTGCATTTTCCCTTTTTTTGGCCGTAGGTATCAGCCATGCGTTCAATTTGATAGATGGACTGAACGGTCTGGCGGGCTTTACGGCTCTTGCGGCATCACTGGCGCTTGCGACAATCGCACAACAGGCGGATCTTATAGAACACCGAGATACATTGCTAATCATCGCAGCCGCTCTTATCGGATTTCTGGTTTTTAATTTTCCGTTTGGTAAAATATTTCTAGGCGACGCGGGAGCTTATGTCGTCGGGCATCTGTTGGTCTGGACATCAATTTCTATTCTTTGGCATGCGCCAAGCGTTACACCCTTTGCAATGCTTTTGATTTTTTTCTGGCCTATTGCGGACACTTTACTTGCGATCTCGAGAAGACTGTCACTGGGCAGACCGATTGCACAACCAGACCGGTTGCATTTTCATCAAATGGTTATGCGTGGGGTCGAAATCATCTTTATTGGACGCAAAAAAAGACGGATCGCAAACCCGATCGCGGCTATGTTCACGCTGCCCTTCATCTTTGCCCCTATTCTCGCTGGTGTTTTTTTATCCATTGATCGAAGCAGCGCCGCGATTGCCTGTGCGGCGTTCACCGCGATCTTCATTGTCACGTACAAAATAGGGATCCGGCTTGCTCCCAAACTGCGTCGTTCTGTTCGCTGACGAGGCCGTATTGACAAAAGGGGTTCACACGCAGGTTTAATCGTGATTCAGGCTGATACCTGCAAATGAGCGATAGCATTGTTGTCCGCGCTCATCATCAGGCAGCGGGCGCTAAGGCGATTGCCCCGGCCAGCGCGTGCCGCTAGACAGAACCAAATGTGTTTCAACCGGAGCGTTCAGATGGCCGCTTATCAATATGTTTACCACATGGATGGAGTGTCCAAGACTTATCCTGGTGGGAAAAAGTGCTTTGAAAACATCCGCCTAAGCTTCTTGCCTGGGGTGAAAATTGGCGTTGTGGGCGTCAATGGCGCGGGTAAATCCACGCTGATGAAGATCATGGCTGGAATTGACAAAGACTTCACCGGCGAAGCGTGGGCCGCCGAAGGCGCCAAAGTGGGCTACTTGCCGCAAGAACCCCATTTGGAAGAAGAGTTGACCGTTCGTGAAAACGTGATGTTGGGGGTCAAGGCCAAGAAAGAGATTCTCGAACGCTATAATGAGCTGGCGATGAACTATTCCGACGAGACTGCCGAAGAAATGGCAACACTTCAGGACGAAATCGACGCACAGAATTTATGGGATCTCGACAGCCAGATCGACGTGGCACTCGAAGCTTTGCGATGCCCGCCGGATGACGCGATGCCGACCAATCTTTCAGGGGGTGAGCGTCGCCGCGTGGCGTTGTGTAAACTGCTGCTCGAAGCGCCAGACATGCTGCTTCTGGACGAGCCGACCAACCACCTTGATGCCGAAACAATTGCGTGGCTTCAGAAACATCTGATTGATTACAAGGGTACAATTCTGGTCGTTACACATGATCGGTATTTTCTGGATGATATCACCGGCTGGATCCTGGAGCTCGATCGCGGCCGCGGCATCCCGTATGAGGGCAACTATTCCGCTTGGTTGGAGCAAAAGGCCAAACGGCTGGAACGCGAGGCAAAAGAAGATAAATCCAAGCAAAAGACGCTTGAGCGCGAATTGGAATGGATTCGCGCCGGCGCCAAGGCGCGTCAAGCCAAGCAAAAAGCCCGGATCAACGCATATGAAGAACTCGCAAGCCAGTCCGAGCGCGAGAAGCTGACCCGCGCCCAGATTATCATTCCAAACGGTCCGCGCTTGGGCTCCAAAGTGATTGAGGTGAACAATCTGAGCAAAGCCTATGGCGACAAACTCTTGGTCGAGGACCTGTCTTTTGCCTTACCGCCAGGTGGGATTGTTGGCGTCATTGGCCCGAACGGCGCGGGTAAATCGACCTTGTTTCGTATGCTGACCGGACAAGAACAGCCAGATGGTGGCACCCTCGAATATGGCGATACGGTCTCTTTGTCATATGTCGACCAGTCTCGCGATTCGCTCGATTCCAAGAAAACAGTCTGGGAAGAAATCAGCGATGGAGGTGAGATCATCCAACTGGGCGACGCGCAAATGAACAGTCGGGCTTATTGTTCATCGTTCAACTTCAAAGGCGGCGATCAGCAAAAACCGGTGGGGTTACTGTCAGGTGGCGAACGTAACCGCGTCCACATGGCGAAGTTGTTAAAATCCGGCGGCAATGTTCTTTTGCTTGATGAGCCGACCAACGATCTTGACGTTGAAACGTTAAGGGCGCTTGAAGACGCAATCGAAGACTTCGCTGGCTGCGCTGTGGTCATCAGTCACGATCGCTTTTTTCTAGACCGCTTGTGTACCCATATTCTCGCATTCGAAGGGGATGCGCATGTCGAATGGTTCGAAGGGAATTTCGAAGCTTATGAAGAAGATAAAGTCCGCCGCTTGGGGCCTGATGCGCTGGAACCGACACGGGTAAAATACAAAAAGTTCACTCGCTAAGGCACGAGCCGTTGACCCTTTACCAAGGGGCGGTCGATGAATCGCCCTTTTTGGGCTCGTCACATGAAACAACTGAACGTAACGCTGCGTCAATCTCTGCGCATGTTAAGACTTTGGTCACACGCCAGACCTTGCGTTTTTCGTCAGACGCCTTATTTGCAAAAAAGCTAACTCGATCGACTTACCACTGTCTCCCTTCCACCGGCGCTCAGTTTTCTTCGACTCAGACGACGCCAAGGTGCCGCAGTTTCGCGGGCACCAAAATTTTATTGGAGATTACGGAAATGGCCACTGGCACCGTAAAATGGTTCAACACCACAAAAGGCTTCGGGTTTATCGCACCCGACACTGGCGGCAAGGATGTGTTTGTACACATCTCCGCCGTTGAGCGTGCGGGCCTGACCTCGCTCGCAGACAACCAAAAAGTGACGTACGATTTGGAATCTGGCCGTGACGGTCGTGAAAACGCTGCGAACATCCAACTGGCTTAAGTCGGTTGACGTGACCGTTTGGAAAGGGCGCAACCTTTGGGCTGCGCTCTTTTTCTATCACGCATCGTCTTGACGCCGTGGAACAATGGTGCACCCTGAAACAGATCAAGGAGCTTGCACCATGCACCAGCCTGCCATTACCGGAACCGGCGTTTTCACACCTGAGCACATTATCTCGAATGACGAGCTGGTGGCCACGTTCAACGCCTATGCAGATCAGTTCAACACCGCGTACGCCGCCCAAATTGCTGCCGGAGAAATTGAGGCGCAAACGCATTCCAGCAGCGATTTTATTGTCAACGCCAGTGGGATCGAGCAACGCCATGTGTTGGATAAAACGGGCATTCTAGATCCAGCTGTGATGCATCCGATGCTGGACCAACGACCCGACGATGCCCCTGGTGTTATGGCCGAAATGGGGGTGAAAGCAGCGCGAGACGCCTTGGCCGACGCGGGGCGGACAGGTGCAGAGATCGACCTGATCATCGTCGCAGCCAGCAACCATGAACGGGCCTACCCTGCGATCGCGATTGAGATACAAGATCTACTTGGCAGTGCTGGTTTTGCCTTTGACATGAACGTTGCGTGTTCGTCGGCAACCTTTGGGATACAAGCCGCAGCGGATATGGTTCGCGCGGGCTCGGCCACCCGGGCCTTGGTCCTAAACCCCGAAATCTGCAGCGCTCATCTGGAATGGCGGGACAGGGACTGCCACTTCATTTTCGGCGATGTCGCCACCGCAACTCTGATCGAACGTGAAAGCGACGCAAAGGGTGCCTATTTCACGATCGATTCAACCAGATGTGCCACGCAGTTTTCCAACAATATCCGCAACAACAATGGTTTTCTGCGCCGCACACGGCCCGATGGTCTGGCCGACCGGCGTGACATGCAATTCATGCAGAATGGCCGGAAAGTGTTCAAAGAGGTGCTTCCTCTTGTCAGCACTCATATCAGATCTCATTTGGACAGCGAAGGTCTCAGCAAAGAAGATCTGAAGCGGCTATGGCTTCATCAGGCCAACAAGACGATGAATGATTTCATCGGCAAAAAGGTGTTGGGACGGCAACCAGAGCAAGGCGAGCAGCCCAATATCCTTCAAGATTACGCCAATACCTCCTCCGCAGGTTCAATCATCGCGTTCTCAAAATTTTCCGATGATCTGGCTGACGGTGATACCGGTCTGATTTGTTCCTTCGGCGCTGGTTATTCCGTTGGCTCGGTTATTGTGACCCGGCGTTTGCCCAAGTGACGGGCCGCCCTAAAAAACAGTCCGGATCAACAACAAATTCGGCAGCACAAACGCGAAGGCGATCACAAACAACTTGCAGCCATGAACGATCTTGGCCAGTGCACCGCCATCTACGCTTTTGCCGAAGCCAATTGCGCTGGCCATTACGGCGTGCCCTCTGGCCTGTCGGCGCAGCTCTTTTGTGCGAATGGATGCCAATGCCTCGGCGCGCTTTTTAGCATAGATTGACAGCGCGTCCCGGGCGTCCGTGAATTTGTGGTCTAAGTCTTGCATCTTGTCGTTCCTCACCGCGGATTGGCATTTCGCGGAGATACCTAGTCCGCAAGTCGTCTGTGTCGATAGAAGCGCAGGCTTTTTGTTCAACCAACTCGAAAAATCCCCATCTGCCAGCAAAGCGTGAGCTGATGGATTTGTCGCGGATGGGGAGGACGGTGCTCGGGTATCGATCTACTTCAGTACAGACCTAGACGACGAAATGAGCCTGCGGCACGGCACCAAAGTGCGGCGATCCCACCATTACCAACCTTCGGCTGTTGCTTTGCGGGTGCGCCACTGACCTGTCAGGGCCTGAGCAAAGCGCATCTCAAAACAGACGCGGCTGGCAGTAAAAACCGGGTTGGGCTTGATCTACTTCTCCTCAACCGGAGGGAATCATAAAAACCGCCCATGTCGACTCTGATTTGTTTCAGTGAAAGCAGGCACGGCATTAGACTGCGGTTTTTTACACGAAAAATGTCTTATTTAGAATGCTTTAGCGGCACCTTTTAAAAAATGATCGATTTACCCAAAAAAGCGCTTGCGGGTTTTGTTGGGTGGGCCTAGATACCGCGCTACTGAAAGGCTTTGAGAGTTTTTTGGTGCACCTAGCGGCGGTTTT
>JBELMC010000108.1:0-8808 GCA_042096155.1 Dinoroseobacter sp. | reverse complement strand
GTGCTAACTTATCCCGACCAGCTTGGGTTTGAGGTCCAGTACTTTTGCCGCCGTGGAGCTTGCAACGGCCATTTTGCTTAGACCCCGGACGTTGGCACAGCGTGCCATGCCGAGTGCGGGCCTCGCACCTTCTACCCCGCCAGTTTGGGCCATACAGCCATGATTTAACGTTGCTTTTCATTACCCCGCATCCTCATCGGTTCTTGGGGTTTTATAATACCCTATATTGGATGGTTTTGCTACGCATGCGTGACTTGGTCCACGGACCGCGGCCCGAGCAAAACTAACCAACGCCAACTTAGCTCAGGCAACACCAGTAATAGGTCGACAATACGAAGTCCCATGCCCTCGAACCTTGGCTAAGTATTTCAACTTTAGGTGTTGCCCAAAAACAGTCACTCAACTAACCTGCGCTTGGGACAGGGTCAGGTGCTACCAATTTGGTCGGCCAGATTGAAGAAGGCATCGAGCGTTCGCATTTTGCGCTCGGTCGGGGCAAAGACCACTTCTTCGCTGGTATTCGGACCCCCAATGAGCGTGACCTGTGCAACATCATCGCCGCGAACCGTACTAGTTTTCCAGACGAAACCAACGCCCATTCCATTGGCGACGGCTTCGTAGACCCCATCACGTGTGTCAAGCGTTAGGTAGGCCGTGGGTGTCAGCGCATGGTCCCGGAAGTATTTGTCGACTACTTTTTGGGTCGAGGACCCATCAGAACGGAAAATCAATCGCTCATCCATTAACTCTTTCGCCGTTGCCTTGGAGCTCCAAGCCATCGGATTTTGTGGGTGCGTGATCGCCACAACGTGGTTTACCAAGAGCACCTTGCGCCGGAACCTGTTGTCTTTAACGACGTTGGGCAGAATTCCGACGTCAACCGACTGATCAAGAACTGCGCGCATGATTTTCTGAAAAGATCCGGTGATGACATTTACAGACACATCCGGGAAGCTCTTTTTAAAAGCTGCAACCAACGCCATGCCCGGCATTGCGTTGCCAAGCCCGATGGACAACTCTCCATTCTTGAGCGAGCCGTGATGGCGTAGCATACGTTCAAGGCCCTTTTGTTCCGACAGCAGCCGGTCCGCCGAATCGCAAACCCTTTGGCACAGTGGGGTGGCTATTAGTTGCCCGTTTGAACGAGTAAACAATTGCAGTTCATACGTTTTCTCTAGGCTGTGTACATGCTGTGACACCCCCGGAGCGGTCAGACCAAGCTGCCGTGCTGCAGCCGCAAAAGACCCGGTTTCTGCCACAGAGCACAGTGCCTGCAACGCGGATGTAGACAAAGTCATAACCCCTCCCAAAGCGATTCTTTAAGGCAGCGTTAGTCTAGCTTTGCCACGTCACAGAAATTTAACATTTATCGTGGACTGTCACTAAGCGGTTGGGCATTCTGTCCAGCCCGCTGTCGAAAACCATATCGATAAACAAACAACCGATGCCTTTGCGCGAACAGGGAAGGTGTGCCAAAGTGGAAGTAGGCGTTGCGCCAGATTTATCTCAAGTCACTCGGCTATCCGCCGATCTTATGTCGGATGCCCGTCTTGTGCTCGCGGATCTTGACGGCTGCTTGATCGCTGAGGGGCGCCCGTTTCCCGATGCCTTTGAGTTTGTCGAAGCTTGCGGGGACCGGCTCTGGATCATATCGAACAACTCCAGCCACACCTCCGAGGCCCTCAGTGCCGAGCTGAGCGTCATGGGTCTAAATGTGACAGCAGACCGGATTCTACTGGCCGGGGAACAAACCCTGCGCCACCTGCAGGTGGCGCTGCCGGGCTGCCGGGTTGCCTTATATGCAAGTGACTGTCTGAAAGAGCAGGCTTGGGCCATCGGGCTGCTGGCCGAAGTTCAACAGCCTGACATCGTCATTCTTTGCCGCGATACTAAGTTTTCGATCCCGCAGATGGCCGATGTCACCGCGCACTGCCTGCGGGGCGCAAAGCTTTGGGTGTCAAACACAGATACTTCGCATCCTGGGCAGCGCGGCAGGCCGCTTCCAGAAACCGGCGCCCTTTTGGCCGCCCTGAACGCAGTGATGGGAGAGGTCGCGTTTGACTGCATCGGCAAACCGCATACTTATATGGCCAATATGGTTTTACGCCTGACTGGCACAACCCCTCAGGATGCCGTTTTCGTGGGAGACAATGATGACACGGACGGAGCCATCGCACGGGCCATGGGCATGCGGTTCGTTCACGTGGTGCGAGAGGTGGCGACATGACACTCTATATGCTCCGCACGCTGTTCAAGATGGCGCTGACGCTTTTTGCGATCATCACGCTGGTCTTCTTTGCCACGCGTTTGTCGGGCAGCCCGTTGGAGACCTTTCTGGGCGACGGTCTGACCGAGGAAGACCGCATGTTGATGATCGAATACTTCGGTCTCGAGGGATCAATCTGGCAGCAATACGTGGCCTATTTGCGCGGTATGCTCGAGGGCAATTTCGGTCTGTCCTTTCTCGAACGCCGCCCGGTGGCTGAGATCGTTGCAGCACGGATCTGGCCCTCTTTGCAATTACTGCTGTCGGCGCTTGCGGTTACGCTGTGTGTTGCTTTGCCGCTGGGTATTCTGGCGGCGCTCTACCGGACAAGCTGGATCGGGTCGGCGATCATGGCGCTGGCACTTGTGGGCTACGCGGTGCCGAATTTTGTGATTGCAACCTTTATGGTGCTGATCTTTGCCTTTGTGCTGAACTGGTTGCCGGTAGTGGGCAATGGCACCTGGGCACATTTCATAATGCCGACAATTGCGATGTCAGGTGTGCTGATCGCCGCGCTTACGCGTTTTACCCGTAACGCCATGCTCGATGTTCTGGGCCAGGACTTCATGCGCACGGCGCGCGCCAAAGGCCTGCCGGAAACGGTCGTGATCCTTAAGCACGGGCTGCGCAACGCGGGCGTGACGGTTTTGTCCGTGCTGGGGCTGCAAATCGCAGGCATGGCGGCGGCAGGCAACGTGGTGGTGGAGGCGATTTTCAGCTGGCCGGGAATCGGTGAACTTCTGGTGCAATCCGCAATCACGCGGGATTACCCGGTGCTGCAGTTCGGCGTGATCGCCGTGGCTACGGCGGTGATCGTCATCAATGCCCTGACCGACATCGCCTATGCCTATGCGGATCCGCGCATCCGGCTGGGAAAGAGCTAAGGCGATGGTTTTTGTCACTCATATCTATCAGCGATCTTTCTTTGCGAGACTTTGGTTCGAAGCGAATTGGGTTCAGCGGGTCGCGGCGCTGCTGGCGGTGGCGCTTCTGTTGGCGGCGATCCTTGCCCCGCTGATTGCACCCTTCGATCCACTCAAGCAAAGTCTGATCTCGCGCCTGCGCCCGCCACTTGGGTTCGAGCGCTACAAGGACGGGTTCCTCTTGGGCACGGACGAGCTGGGCCGGGACGTGCTTTCGCGGACGTTGTTCGGTCTTAGGCTGACATTGGGACTGGCGCTGTTGGGCGCCCTCATTGGCCTGCTAATCGGTGGCACGCTAGGCCTTCTGGCCGGTCTGCGCCGGGGCTGGGTCGAGGACACGATTATGGGTGCGGTCGACACCCAGATAGCGGTGCCTTTTACCCTTATCGCGCTACTGATCTTGTCGATCTTCGGGTCTTCGTTGACGGTCATGATCTGCGTTCTAGGGATTGCGGGGTGGGAGCAATACGCCCGCATCGTGCGTGGCGAGGTCCGCAAAATTACCGAGATGCCATTTATCGAGGCCGCCCGCGCCTCTGGTGGCGGGCAGGGCTATATCGCGCTGCGCCATGTGCTTCCCAATATCGTGTCGCCGTTGGTGGTGCAGTTCACACTGTCTTTGTCGAACATTATGATCCTCGAGTCCACGCTGTCCTTCCTTGGCCTTGGTGTGCAGCCGCCCACGGCAACGCTGGGCTCAATGGTGGGCTACGGGCGCGATTACATGCCATCCGCGCCTTGGATGGTTATCGCACCGGCCATGGCGATCATCCTTCTGACCTTCTCCGCGCAGATCCTCGGCGACTGGCTGAGAGACCGCGCTGATGTACGCCTGCAGCGCCGCTGATCGATAAATAGACGAGTTCGCATTCGTCTGACAACACCTTTGCAGGGGTATCATACGATCGCATCAGGGTTGTTGATCACGTATCACCAACAAAACTCTATAAAGGACGAGTGAAAAATGATCTTAAAGGGTTTTTTAGATGAACGTTACTGGCAAACTGTCGTGACGGTTTGTCACTTCGATTGCGATAGGCTTGAACAGGTCACGATCTACCCGGTTTCTGCCACAGAGCGCAGTGCCTGCAACGCGGATGTAGACAATGTCATAACCCCTCCCAAAGCGATTCTTTAAGGCAGCGTTAGTCTAGCTTTGCCACGTCACAAAAATTTAACATGTACGGTGAACCTTGACAGCGGGCGAGCACGTCTGCACGGCCTTAAGTGGCCAGATAGCCCACTTCTGAAACCAAGGAGAGAGAAATGAAACAGCTGCTTCTGACCACCGCCGCCTTATTGGCCGCATCCGGCGCATTCGCGCAGGAAATAACCGTAGGTGCCGCCAATGTGTCGAGCTATCTCGACCCGGGCCGCGATCATTCCAATGTGGGCTCACAGTTTTACTACAACGCGTTTGACACGCTGATCGAGCGCGACCACTCCAAGCTGGACCCTGTCTGGGAGCCCGCGCTGGCGACCGAATGGAAACAGGTCGACGACCTGACCATGGAGTTCAAGCTGCGGAAAAATGTTACATTCCACAACGGCGAAGATATGACTGCCGATGATGTAGTCTTCTCGCTCAACCGTATGTATCAGGCGACGTTTGCGCCTTATGTGGTGCGCTCCAAAGACCGTCTTGGCAACTTTGCCGAGGCGGTGAAGATCGACGATTTTACCTTACAGATTAAGGTCAAACGCCCCGAGCCGCTGTGGGAAACGCTGGTCTCGCTACAGCAGGTCATGATCATCCCCGAAGACTACACCAAGGCACTGTCGGGCGACCCTAAAATGGCCGAAGACGGGGACTACGAAGCGTTTTCGCTGGCGCCTGTGGGCACCGGCCCTTACGTGATTACCGAATACACCCCCGGTGAAAAGATAGTATACTCCCGCTTTAAAGGGTTCTGGGGCGATCTAGCACCTTTGGAAAAGGCAACCGTGATCCGTATGCCTGAGACGGCCAGCCGCATCACTGCGCTCAAGACCGGCGAGGCGGATATCGTCACCAACATCGCGCCCGATCAGTTGGCGTTGATCGAACGCGATGCTAACCTGAAAACCGAAGGCAGCGCCACCGCATTGTTCCACGTCATGATCATGAACGTGAACCACCCCAACCTAACCGACCCCAAAATCCGTCAAGCCATGTCCATGTCAATCAACCGCGACCTGCTGAATGAGGCGTTGTGGCTGGGCAAGGCTGTGGTGCCTTCGACCCACACGATGAAAGAGATGGGTGCGCTTCACCAGCCCGACCTGACCACCTTTGAGTACAATCCGGAGATGGCGAAACAGTTGCTGGCCGAGTCCTCTTACAACGGCGAAGAGATCGTCTTTGACGCCTTCCCGGTCTATTACACCAATGGTGTGCTGGCTGCGCAGGCGATTATGGAGATGTGGGCCGAGGTGGGCATCAACGGCAAGCTAAACGTCACCGATAAGTGGACAGGCAACGACCCTGAGATGATGTCGCGCAGCTGGTCGAACCCGATGTATTTCGCCGACCCGTTTGGTAGCTTTGGCGTGATGTGGGCCCCTGAAGGACCGTCCGAGGGCGCAGGCCGCTTTAACACCGACGCCGAGTACGCCGAGATGTGGGAAAGGTTCCGCTTTTCGCGAGACATCGAAGTGCGCAAGGCGGCCTATGCCGATTTGATGGACCGCATCAAGCAGGACCCGCCAGTGCTTCCGCTTTACCGTCCATTTGAAAGTTGGGCGATGCAAAAGGCGGTCAATTGGGCACCGCAGCCGGGCCACATTCCCTACGTTCTCGACTTCCGCGCGGGCTCGATCTCGCTGGCTAACAACTAATACTCTTACTGAGCGCGGCGGGCCTTTTCGCCGCGCCTTTATTCAATTTTAGGAATACCACTCATGACCCTGCGCATTGCGATTGTTGCTGACATTCACCATGGTACGCCATCCCACACCAAGCGCGGCGATGAAGCCCTTAGCCTGATGGCGCGCTTTGCCGATTGGGTGAACGCCGAGGCCCCGGACATAGTGCTCGATCTGGGCGACCGGATTTCGGATGTTGATGAACAGACAGATCTGCGGCTGGAGCGCGAGGTGGTAGAGGCTTTCCGCGCCATCAAGCTGCCGGTGTATCACGTTTGTGGCAACCACGACCGCGATCATCTGTGCGTGGCACAGAACGAAGATATCCTTGGCCAGTCCTTGCAGAACGAGGTGCTGGATGCGGGTGATTGGCAGATTGTACTCTGGCGCGCCGATACTAAGATCGCACGTGAGCCGGAACGGCGTGGCTTCAACCTGCCAGAGGTTGATCTACTTTGGCTGTCGCGCACCCTTCAGGCCGCCGACAAGCCGACACTGGTGGTCAGCCATGTGCCGGTATCCGGCCATGACCAAACCGGCAACTACTACTTTCAGCGCAACCCGCAGTTTTCTCGCTACCCCGAAAGCGAACGTGTACGGCAGACGCTGGCTCAGGCGCGCGTGCCAGTGGTTTGCCTTTCGGGCCACGTGCACTGGAACACCGTCACCACGGTCGACGGCATCCCACATCTGACCCAGCAAAGCCTGACCGAAAGCTTCACCACCCAAGGCGAGCCTGCCGAGGCTTGGGGTATGTTGACCCTGACGGACACCGTCTATTGGCAGGTATTCGGCCGCGATCCGTTCGAGGCGCGCATCACGCCGCAAAGCGGCCGCTGGACTCCGCCTTTGGCGCCATTTTGATTTCCTGCCGCTTCACCACTTGAGGACGATTTGAGATGTTGGATTTGCCGATACTATCCGTGAAGAACCTGTCCGTTGCCTTCGGTGGTCACACAGCCGTCTGCGATTTGTCCTTTGACATCCACGCAGGCGAAACGCTGGCGCTGGTGGGCGAAAGCGGGTCAGGCAAATCGGCCACGGCGCTGTCGGTGCTGCGGCTGATCGAACGCGAAGGCGGGCGGATCACAGGCGGGCAGATTCGACTGGGGGTCACGGACCCGGTGGATCTTGCCGCCTTGTCGGATCGCGAGATGCAGACTTTTCGCGGCAACCGCATTTCGATGGTCTTTCAGGAACCGATGACATCGCTCAACCCGGTAATGCGCATTGGAGAACAGCTGGGCGAGGTGATGCGTCGGCATCAGGGCCTTTCGCGCAGCGAGGCGCAGTTGGCGGCAGCAGAGGCCCTAGCGCAGGTGAAGATCCCCGATCCTACACGCCGTCTGAGGCAATATCCGCACGAATTATCCGGCGGGCTACGCCAGCGCGTGATGATCGCCATCGCGCTGGCCTGTCGCCCAGATGTGCTGATCGCTGATGAGCCGACCACCGCGCTGGACGTGACCACACAAGCAGAGGTTCTGAGGTTGCTCCAGGGATTGCAGGCCGAGATCGGTATGGCCATCCTGTTCATCACGCATGACATGGGCGTAGTGGCCGAGGTGGCCGACCACGTGGTGGTGCTGCGTCACGGGATGACAGAAGAGGTTGCGCGCGTCGATGATTTGTTTGAGGCCCCGCAATCGCATTATGCTCGCGATCTGATGGCGGCCACACCTAGGCTGGGCCAGTCGCAAGTGCGCACCTCGGTGCCGCAGAAAGCGCCAGTTTTGAAGGTGGCGGGCCTGTCGAAAAACTTTGTGCAAAGCGGCGGCTTTCTGAAACCACAGGTGGTCACGCAGGCAGTGCGCGACGTATCCTTTGAAATCCGCCCCGGTGAAACGCTCGGGCTGGTCGGTGAATCGGGCTGTGGCAAGTCCACGCTCTCACGCGCGCTGATGCGTTTGATCGAACCTGATAAAGGGTCGGTCATGCTGGCGGGGCAAGAGATCATGGGATTGGACGAGGTTGCCCTTGGGCAAATGCGCAGCAACATCCAGATGGTGTTTCAGGACCCCTACGCAAGCCTCAACCCACGCATGACCGTACGCGACCTAATCACTGAACCGGCCTTTCTGCACGCTGGCATTGGTCCGCAAGAGCGCGCGGCGCTTGCCAGCGACCTCCTGGAACAGGTCACGCTGGAGCGTGATGCAGCGGACCGCTATCCGCACCAGTTTTCCGGCGGGCAGCGGCAGCGGCTGTGCATCGCGCGGGCGCTGTCGGTGTCACCCAAGGTCATCGTGGCGGATGAAGCGGTTTCGGCGCTGGACGTCTCTACCGCCGCGCGGGTCACACAATTGATGCAGCAATTGCAGGACGATCTTGGCATAGCCTTTCTGTTCATCAGCCACGACATCGCCGTGGTCGAGCGCGTCAGTCACCGCATCGCTGTAATGTACCAGGGCGAGATCGTCGAGATTGGTCCAACCGAACAGGTCCTACGTTCTCCGCAGCACGATTACACCCGCAAACTGTTGTCCGCCGTGCCTGTCCCTCGCCCCGGCGGGCGTCAGCTGAAGCTTGTCCCGGAGCCGACCGAATAATGGATACACCGCTTTGCGCCGACATTTACCATCTCTGAAACCACTGAGATCGCGTTAAGGGCAACGCATACTCACCAGATCGAGAGAGACGATACGAGCAACCGCAATCTTGCTAAACTTAACCTTGAGCGTCATCGGATAAATGACTGTAACGTCTGCACAGAAATCGTTGGCGCTTAGCCTAAGCAATGTCTACTTTATCAGTCGGTGCTGGAAAACAAAACTC
>JBELMC010000107.1:0-8890 GCA_042096155.1 Dinoroseobacter sp. | reverse complement strand
CAAAAGGCCGCATAAATGAGTTCAGAGACCGGAATGTAAACGCGACAAGTCCAGTGCCGATTGAGACAGTGAGAGAACCGCACAGAGGCGACTTCCCAGGCACGCATGCCAGATACGTCCTGCGTGCGTCTGTCACCCCGGCACCATAAAGCAGTGGGTCCCATGTCGAAGCAGTACAGGCGACACAAACGAGGGGGAGCGAGGAAATTTGTCCAGCTTGAGGAATGGATTGCAGCCTCGGAAGCATGAGCAACGATGAAGCCCGGCCCGCGCGCGCTTTATTTTGAACTCAAGCGGCGTTTCAACGGCACAAACAACGGCGCAATATTCTTTTCGCACCGTGATGCTGCGGCGGCGCTGAACGTGCATCGCAACACTGTGAGGCCGATGTTTCGTGAACTAGAGCGGCGCGGCTTCATTCGTTTGCAAGTCGCGCCGCACCTCGGGCCATCCGGCATCGGGGAAGCATCAGTTTGGGCGCTTGAAGAATTACCGACGCAAGATGGAAAACCGGCCGGAAAGGCTTTCATGAGCTGGAGCGAAAAACAAATCCCCCGCATAAAATCTGTGCCGCCCCGTCACAAAAAACAGGACGCGACTGCACAAACCAATGCTTCAAGCGCAAGATGCGTCATAAAATTCGTGACGCCCAGCGCCAAAAAGCCAAAACGCGCGTCACAATAACTGTGCCACATATACATCTAGCCATGGGCGTGCAGTTTCTGGAAAGCAAAAAGATGGCCAAAGACCACTTTGCGATGGTGCTTGGGGTCTCGCGTGTCGCAATGCCCCCGGCTTGGGCCAAACGGGCAGCTGTGGTGCGATGTCTCAAAGCTTTGGCTGATAAGCTCATAGGGGGGGGTATGTCGAATCCCTGCTCAAATCGATAGCGAACCGGTGGGCGTCCAATCTTTTCTCTGCCCGCCGCCCCCGTTCAAGAAATCAGAGTATATCCATGACAAATGACCTAATTTCACCGCCACATCTGGCACCCGAAACCGCGGATTGGTGGCGAGCGGTGTTGCAAGAATTCTTGCTCGAACCCCATCACAAGCGCCTTTTGCGGTTGGCATGCGAAGCCTGGGACCGTTGCCAGCAGGCCCGTGAAATACTCGACCGCGACGGCCTTACAACCCAGACCGAGAGCGGCGGCTTGAAGGCGCATCCGTGTATCGGCATTGAACGCGACGCACGTTTGGCTTTTGCGCGGCTGCTGCGCGAACTCGACCTTGACGCCGATACAAGCCCCGAACAAGCGCGCCTCCCAGCGCTGCGCTCAAACCGAGGATGAGAATTCAAATGCCAGTCAAAAGAAAGCGCGCAATCTCCCGGAGCGTCAAAATTTCACCCGACGCATTGGCACGGTGGCGCAAAATTCGTCCAAAAGGGATTGAAGTGGAGAGAGACTGCGGGATGCTGGTCGATAATGTATTGGCTGACGCACTGGGCATTCCGGCCTTGCTTTGGCTTTTCGAAACACGTGAAGCCTATGACCAGCTTGAAGCGGCGATGGGCAATGAACGTCACCAAGCGACCTAAGGTGTATAATTGGGGGGATACCCCATTCAAAGAAATCTCTTTAATCTATATAAATCAATAATTTAATTGGAAATTATGGTGCCCAGGAGAGGACTCGAACCTCCACGTCCATACGGACACTAGCACCTGAAGCTAGCGCGTCTACCATTCCGCCACCTGGGCCGGTGCCGTGGCGTGGGCGTAGTCGCTGCAAAACAAGGTGTCAACGTCCTTTTTACGCAAACACGACAGGGAATGCACCGCGACGCCATTGCGCCTTGTTTGCGTGGTTTCCGATCTGTATTCAGCCCTTATATGATGATCAGGAGCGCAAAATGTCGAAGCTTGTTACCATCTTTGGGGGTTCGGGGTTCGTTGGGCGGTATATCGCGCGGCGGATGGCAAAAGAAGGTTGGCGCGTGCGTGTTGCGGTACGGCGACCCAACGAGGCGATTTTTGTCCGTCCATATGGCGCGGTTGGTCAGGTCGAACCCATCTTTTGCAATATAAGGGATGACGCTTCTGTCGCGGCGGCATTGCAAGGTGCGGATGCCGTTGTGAATTGCGTGGGGATCCTTGCGGAGACGGGCAAAAACAAATTCGCCGCCGTGCAGGCTGAAGGGGCTGGACGTCTTGCACGGTTGGCTGCGGCTAACGGTATAATTTCCATGGTTCATATTTCGGCGATTGGCGCGGATATCGCGGCTCTGGCTGAGTATTCTCAGACCAAAGCGCAAGGCGAAGCAGCGGTCCTGGAGCACATGCCAAACGCGGTGATCTTGCGGCCTTCAATCGTGTTTGGTGCCGAAGATCAGTTTTTCAACCGCTTTGCGGCGATGGCGCGGATCTCGCCAATAATTCCCTTGTTTGGCGGAAAAACAAAGTTTCAACCTGTCTATGTGGATGATGTGGCGCGGGCCGTTGTACGTGCAATAACTGGCAAAGCCAAACCTGGCATATACGAATTGGGTGGTCCTGATGTGCTGAGCTTTCGCGGCTTGATGCAAGAGATGTTGGGGGTGATCAATCGCCGTCGGCTGATTATTGCTGCGCCATTCTGGGTGGGTTCGATGATAGGAACGATCTTCGATCTTGTGCAGAAGCTCTCTTTCGGTCTGGTGCCCAACGCAATTGTAACCCGGGATCAGGTCAAGAACCTACGGGTCGACAATGTTGTATCGCAAGAGGCGCTCAGTTTTGCTGAATTGGATATCGAGCCGCTGGATATGTCGTCGGTCCTGCCCGACTATCTATGGCCCTTCCGCCCGTCCGGGCAATACGACGCAATCAAATCAAGTGCAAAAAACCTTAAGGCCTAATTGTAAGCGATTGCCAGTAGGATCAAACCGAAGATAATTCGGTAGATGACATATGGTGTGAAGCTGATGCGGCGCAAAAGACGCATCATGACCGTCAGGGCAAATAGGGCCGATATAAATGCAAAGCCAGCGGCAATTGCACCGTCGCGGGCGGCGGCCGCGTTCGCTTTTGAGATCACCTCTAGGCTTAGAACCGCGCCAGAGGCCAAGATGACCGGTATCGACATTAGCATTGAGAGCTTGGCCGCATCCTCACGCCCATAGCCGAGCACGCGTGCGCCGGTGATCGTGATTCCGGATCGCGAGGTGCCTGGGATCAGAGCGAGGGCCTGCCACAGACCCATGAGGACTGCGTGTTTCAGGCTCCAACTTTCGGCCTTTCTGGTGACGGAACCGCGTTGATCGGCCCAGTAAAGCACAATACCAAACACCAACATTGTCCAACCGATCACGGTGATTGAGCGCATCAGATCATCGACTCCGGTAAGTTTGATGAATAAGCCGAACAGCACCGCTGGGACCGTGGCGATCGTAAGACACAGAGCCAACCACGCCCCTTGATCGTTAATTTGCCAACGCAAGAGTTTTGGAACACCCGCCATCGCTATCTTCACGTCTGGCCAAAAATAAATCACGACTGCGCCGAGTGTGCCAATATGGACGGCAACATCGATCACTTGGCCTTGGTCCGTCATACCCGATAGCTGCGGCAATAAGATCAGGTGACCGGATGATGAGATCGGCAAAAATTCTGTCACGCCTTGAATAACCGCGACGAGGAAAAGGTGAAACAAAGTCATAAATATATCTGTATGATTCGGGCCTACGGGGAGCCTAACCGCGCGGCTGAAAAATGAAATGCAGCATATAAGTCAGCTTAGCTTACCTAAAAATATGAAAATACCGAGGCGCACCCCAGTTCCTGATTAAAAAAACAGAAATTAGGTCAGTGTAGGTTACTTGTCATAGGGTGTTGGTTGTTGTAACTCCTCAATGCCGGACGTGAGGGAGAAGTAACTTATGGCACAGCAGCCTATGTTGAAATTCGTATCAGTCGACAAGGCGATGCCGGAAAAGCGGCCGCCGGATCTGCGCCGCGAAGATTTCAACGAAATTTACGCGCAATATGCTAAAGACAAAGCGGCCGAGCAGTCGAGCCGTTGTAGCCAATGCGGCGTTCCCTATTGCCAAAGTCACTGCCCGCTCCACAACAACATTCCCGATTGGTTGCGGATGACCGCCGAAGGGCGCTTGCAAGAGGCCTATGAGATCTCTCAGTCGACCAATACGTTTCCAGAGATTTGCGGTCGGATTTGCCCGCAGGACCGTCTATGCGAAGGCAATTGCGTCATTGAACAGTCTGGTCACGGCACTGTGACCATCGGCGCTGTCGAGAAATACATCACAGACACTGCGTTCGAAAAAGGTTGGGTCGAGCCGATCGCGCCGAGCGTGGAACGGTCTCAAAGCATTGGCATAATCGGTGCAGGCCCGGGTGGTTTGGCTGCCGCCGATATGTTGCGCCGTGCTGGTCTGCAAGTGACGATCTATGATCGCTATGATCGCGGGGGGGGGCTGTTGACCTATGGCATCCCTGGCTTCAAGCTTGAAAAAGACATCGTGATGCAGCGCATGGCCCAATTGGAAAACGGCGGTGTCAAGATGGAGTTAAACACAAACGTAGGCGATAACGTCAGCTTTGCCGATTTGCGCGCAAGACATGATTTTGTCCTAATCGCGACCGGTGTATATAAATCTCGCGATCTGGCCGGGCCGGGTTCTGGTGCCCAAGGCATCGTCAAAGCGCTCGATTTCTTGACCGCCAGCAACCGCAAAAGCTTCGGCGACGCGGTGCCGGAATTTGACAGCGGTGCATTGAACGCGGAAGGCAAGCGTGTCGTAGTTGTGGGCGGCGGCGATACTGCCATGGACTGCGTGCGGACCGCAATTCGACAAGGTGCGAAGTCGGTCAAATGCCTATACCGGCGTGACAGGTCCAATATGCCGGGCAGCCAGCGCGAAGTTCAGAACGCGGAAGAAGAGGGCGTCGAGTTTGTTTGGTTGACAACACCAAAGGGGTTTACCGGTGATCCTGTCGACGGCGTCATGGTGCAAAAAATGCGCCTTGGTCAGCCAGATGCGACCGGTCGTCGGGTGCCCGAAGTGATTGAAGGTGCCGATTACGTCGAAGCTGCTGATCTGGTGATCATGGCGCTTGGATTCGAACCTGAAAACTTGGTCCGCCTGTGGAATGTGCCAGAACTCGAAGTCACCCGTTGGGGCACAATCAAGGCAGATTGGAAAACCCACGAGACCAACCTACCTGGAGTGTATGCTGCTGGTGATATCGTGCGCGGAGCCAGCCTTGTTGTCTGGGCCATTCGCGACGGTCGCGAAGCCGCTGAGGCAATCCTCGAAAAACTGAGTGCCACGACGCAAGTGGCCGCAGAATAACCTCAGAGAATTTATAGAACGCGGCATGTACTTTCAAAATACACGCCGCCTGATCTGAAAAGACCCTCAAACCTGAGGGCAAGGAGACCCGACATGACCAAATTTGATCTCGACTGGGCAAAGAACGAGGAAGCCAAGCGCATCTACATGGCCGAAAACGGGCTTTACGACGAGAGCGAAGAGCATTCCTCCTGCGGTGTTGGTCTGGTTGTCAGCGTGAAAGGTGTGAAGTCGCGCGAAGTGGTCAGCGCCGGGATCGATGCGCTGAAGGCGGTGTGGCACCGAGGCGCGGTCGATGCGGACGGCAAGACGGGCGACGGGGCAGGCATCCACGTCGAAATTCCGCAAGCGTTCTTTCACGATCAGATCCGCAAGACCGGCCACGAGCCAAACGATGATCAGGTCGCTGTTGGTATGGTGTTTTTGCCGCGCGCTGATTTTGGGGCTCAAGAAACCGGCCGTACAATCGTCGAGACCGAAGTGCTGCGGATGGGCTATTATATTTACGGCTGGCGGCATGTGCCTGTCGACGTGTCGTGCCTTGGGGAAAAAGCCAACGCCACCCGTCCCGAGATCGAGCAGATCTTGATATCGAACTCCAAAGGTATCGATGAGGATACATTCGAACGCGAACTTTATGTCATTCGCCGCAGGATCGAAAAAGCCGCCGCCGCCGCGCAGATTAGTGGGCTTTATGTGTGTTCGTTTTCGTGCCGCTCCGTCATTTATAAAGGCATGATGCTGGCCGAGCAGGTCGCAGTTTTCTACCCGGATCTAATGGATGAGCGGTTCATTAGTGCGTTTGCGATCTATCACCAGCGCTACTCCACCAATACGTTCCCACAATGGTGGTTGGCCCAGCCGTTTCGCATGTTGGCCCATAATGGCGAGATCAACACGCTGAAGGGAAATGTCAACTGGATGAAAAGCCATGAGATTCAGCTTTCCTCCACCCATTTTGGCGACATGGCAGAGGATATTAAGCCTGTTGTTCCGCAAGGGTCGTCAGATTCCGCTGCGCTTGATGCCGTTTTCGAGGTTCTGGTCCGGGCTGGACGCATCGCCCCAATGGCCAAGACGATGCTGGTTCCGGAAAGTTGGTCCAAGCAGGGCGATGACCTTCCGGAAGCTTGGCGCGATATGTATTCGTATTGCAACTCTGTAATGGAACCATGGGACGGCCCGGCAGCGTTGGCCATGACCGATGGTCGATGGGTCTGTGCTGGTTTGGATCGCAACGGTTTGCGGCCAATGCGCTACGTGCTGACGGGTGACGGCTTGATGATCGCTGGCTCTGAGGCCGGGATGGTCCCGATCGACGAGACAACCGTCGTTGAAAAAGGTGCATTGGGTCCAGGCCAAATGATCGCCGTTGATATGGTCGAAGGCACGTTGTTCCACGATGCTGAACTTAAGGATAAATTGGCGTCCGAGCGTCCGTTCGGAGAATGGGTCGGAAAGATCACAGATCTTGAATCGAAACTTACAGGCTTGCAAGAAACGCCTGAGTTCGAAGGTGCTGAGTTGCGCGCGCGTCAGATTGCGGCGGGCTATACTATTGAAGAAATAGAACAAATTCTGGCTCCCATGGCGGAAGATGGCAAAGAAACGCTCGCGTCAATGGGCGACGATACGCCAAGTGCGGTTCTTTCCAAAAAGTACCGGCCGCTCAGCCACTTCTTCAGGCAGAATTTTAGCCAGGTGACCAATCCTCCAATTGACAGCTTGCGCGAATACCGCGTGATGAGCTTGAAAACTAGGTTTGGCAATCTCAAGAACGTACTGGATGAAGACAGCAGCCAAACCGAAATTATCAGTCTGGAAAGCCCGTTTGTCGGGAATGCACAATTCAAGGCAATGTGCGAATATTTCGAAGATACCGTCGTGACAATCGACTGTACCTTTCCGGTGGACGGCGGCAAAGACAGTTTGCGCTTCGGCTTGGAGCGGATCCGCTCAGAGGCAGAAGACGCAGTCAGGTCGGGCTCCGGGCACTTGGTTTTGACCGATCAGGGACAGGGCGCCGACAAAGTTGCCATGCCGATGATTCTTGCGACAAGTGCGGTTCACAGCTGGCTTACACGCAAGGGCTTGCGCACATTTACCAGTCTTAACGTGCGTTCGGCAGAGTGTATTGACCCGCATTATTTTGCAGTTTTGATCGGCTCGGGGGCGACAACAGTAAACGCATATCTGGCCGAGGATTCTTTGGCCGACCGCATCCGACGTGGTCTGCTGGATTGCACGCTGACCGAAGCCGTTGCGCGGTACCGCAATGCCATTGATCAAGGCCTTCTGAAAATCATGTCTAAAATGGGTATTTCGGTGATTTCGTCTTATCGGGGTGGCCTGAATTTTGAAGCTGTGGGTCTTTCGCGCGCTGTTGTGGCCGAGTATTTCCCCGGAATGATCAGCAGGATTTCGGGTATCGGTGTCAGCGGCCTGCAAACCAAGGTTGAGCAAATTCACGACCAGGCTTGGCGCTCTGGGACCGATGTTTTGCCCATTGGGGGTTTTTACAAATCGCGTCGCTCTGGCGAAAAGCATGCCTGGGAAGCACAAACCATGCACATGCTTCAAAACGCATGTGCGCATGGCAGTTTCCAGATGTGGCAGCAATATTCGAAGGCCATGCAAAGCAATCCGCCGATTCACCTGCGCGATTTGCTGGCCATTGAGCCGATGGGCAAGCCAATTCCGATCGAAGATGTCGAAAGTATAACGTCGATCCGAAAGCGCTTCGTAACACCTGGGATGTCTTTGGGGGCATTGTCACCCGAGGCACACAAGACACTCAACATTGCAATGAACCGGATCGGCGCGAAGTCCGACAGTGGTGAAGGCGGTGAAGACCCGGCCCATTTTGTACCAGAACCTAATGGCGACAACCCCAGCGCAAAGATTAAACAGGTCGCTTCCGGTCGGTTTGGTGTAACCGCAGAATACCTCAATCACTGTGAGGAGCTCGAAATCAAAGTCGCTCAGGGCGCCAAGCCCGGCGAAGGTGGCCAGTTGCCCGGAATGAAGGTCACTGATCTGATTGCGCGGCTCCGGCACTCGACCAAGGGCGTCACGTTGATCAGCCCGCCGCCGCATCACGACATTTACTCGATCGAGGATCTGGCCCAGCTGATCTATGATCTCAAGCAGATCAATCCGCGCTGTAAGGTGACTGTAAAGCTGGTGAGTTCGTCTGGTGTTGGCACGATTGCTGCTGGCGTTGCAAAAGCGAAAGCAGATATCATTTTGATTTCCGGTCACAATGGCGGAACCGGTGCATCACCGGCAACATCGATCAAATATGCCGGACTGCCTTGGGAAATGGGCCTGACCGAGGCGCATCAGGTGCTGTCCATGAACAATCTGCGCGAGCGCGTCACTCTGCGGACAGATGGTGGTTTGCGAACAGGCCGGGATATCGTCATCGCAGCTATGCTTGGCGCGGAAGAATACGGCATTGGAACGGCAGCTTTGATTGCAATGGGCTGTATCATGGTGCGCCAATGCCAGTCCAACACCTGCCCAGTCGGTGTCTGTACCCAAAATGAAGCTCTGCGCGCGAAGTTCACAGGCAACGCCGATAAAGTGGTGAACCTGAT
>JBELMC010000106.1:0-8949 GCA_042096155.1 Dinoroseobacter sp. | reverse complement strand
GTTGGACTCCAGGAAGTACAGGATCTGCGCCAATAGCACCGGCACCACCTGCGGGATCACGCCAAAACGGTAGCGTTGCAGCGGCTTGGCCCCGGTGGATTCGACACCTTCGATCTGCTTTTGGTCGACGTTTTCCAGCGCTTCGGAGAAAATTTTGCCAAAGGTACCAGTGTCGGTGATCAGGATCGCCAGCGCGCCGGTCAAAGGCCCGGGGCCGAAGGCACGTGCCAGCACCACGGTCCAGATCAACGCATCCACGCCACGTACAAAGTCAAAAACCCGGCGCGTTGCCGCGCGCAGCATCATGACCGGCGAAAAGCGTTTGGCCGCCATAAAGGCCAGCGGCAGTGCAATGATCGCAGCACCCATGGTGCCAAGGAAGGCCATCAGGATCGTCTCGCCAATCGCCCAGGCGACGTCCTTGTGCCGCCACATGGCATTGTTCCACCAGTCGGAAATGGCACCTGCGATGTTGGAGCGCGTCGGGTCGATCTGCTCGCCGAACAGGATCGTGCCAAGGCTTTGTCCGTAATAGGGGCTGTCGAGTGTAAACCAGAACAGCTCCCACCCCGGGAAATAGTTGAACACCTCGGTCCGCGCTCCGGTCAGGGTGATGCGGCCTTCAGGCGTGGTGATGCCGATCCGGCGGTTCGAAGCGGAAATCCAGTCGGGCAGGTCCCCACCGAAGACCTTTGGCAGGTTGCTGGTCAGACTGCGCCCTTTGGCCTGCACGTCGATCATCGGGAATCCGGGGATTTCGATCTCCGTCTTGTTGTCGGGCAGGTAACGCACGATGTAATCGCCGCCCAGATCAATGGTAATGACCTCATCGCCGCTCACCCAATCGGGCCGCTGGCCTTCCGGATATGTGCCCTTGCGCTCGCCTTCGACCGCATAAGAGATCTCACCGGACCGGTTGTCACGTGTGACGTGCACCTTGTGCGACCAGCTGTCCGAGGCCAGCGTGACCGCGTTGTCGAGATTGGCACGCCCGGCGAGACCGGGAATGTCGAAAGCAAAGAAGATGTAGACCAGATAGGCAAAGATCACCGCAGGGATGCCAAAGCAAATTAGGCGTTTGCGCTGAAACAGTTTGTCTGCATTGTGTTTGGTCAGGCTTAGATCAGTTATGGTCATTGGCCTTGCCCCTCTGTCAGTCGGTTGCGGTAGCGGCTGGACACCTGATCGAAGAACACAATGGTTCCGAAAAGCAGAATGAAGATAGCGGCGGCCTCATCGAACCGCCCGGGGCCCCAGGCCATGGAATTGCGAAGCTCGTACCCAAGGCCGCCTGCGCCAACAAAACCCAGAATGGCCGAAGCACGGATATTGATCTCAAAGCGCAGCAGCGCATAACTAAGGTAATTCGGGGCCACTTGTGGCAGCACACCTAAGAGCATGCGCTGAGACCAGGTTGCACCGGTCGAGGCAAGGCCTTCAACCGGCTTCAGATCAGCGTTTTCTGCAACTTCTGAGAACATCTTACCGAGTGCGCCAGCTGTGTGGATTGCGATTGCGATCATCGCGGGCACCGGCCCACCACCAAGCACGAAAATGAGCATAAGCGCGATCACAATCTCTGGCACCGCGCGCATAATGTCTGAGATACGGCGAAACAAAGGGATCAGGCGCGGCCACTTCGCCAAACCACGGGTGCCGAGCAAGGACAAGAACAATCCGCCAATGGCGCCGATCAGGGTCGAGACTGCGGCGATGTTGATCGTCTCAACAAGAGCCGGGAAGTACTTGAGGATCAGGCCGGGCAGATCAGCCCGCTTTTCCCAGGCTTCAGACAGCACGTCGGCAGGATAGTCACCGATCTGGTGCAACCCATCCCAGAAGCCGCCCGCATTGCGGTCATCTGCAATGTTGAAACCGGACACCATGAGCACGACAAAAATGAGCAGCGTCAGCCCGCCATAGAGCCTGCGTCTTTGAACCTGCGCCATATAGCTTGACTGGATGCTGCCCACGCTTTGCACCGCGCTGCCTAAGGAAATGTCAGCCATGCTGCCCCCGGATATAAAAAACCGACAGGCCCGAAGGCCTGCCGGATACGTCATGAAAAGGAATTAGCCGCCGATTTTCGCTTTGCGGGCTTCGACAATCGAGATGTAAGTTTCGTGCGTCACTGGCCGAGCGCCCAAGCCGTCACCGGAGAAAACGCCATAAGAGCAGTCAGGATCGTTCTCAAACAGGTTGTCTACCAGCTCGGTCATCGTCGCTTTGACCTCTTCTGGCAATGTTTTTCTCAGGACCACCGGACCTTCAGGGATGACTTCAGACTGCCAAATCTGAACAAGATCGTTCATGTCGACGAGACCCGCGTCAACAGCCTTGCGCAATGCGCCTGAATCGTAGCCATCTTCCCAGTTGTCGTTTAGGCCAGCGGCCCAAGTCACGCCACCGTCTATGTCGCCGTTCGCAACAGCAACGATTGTCTGCTCGTGACCGCCGGTGAATTTCACTTCACCGAAATATTCACCAGATTCCATTGTTATGCCGTCTTTGTACTGCGGGATCTCGATGGACGGGATCAGGTAGCCAGAGGTAGAGTTTGGATCACCAAAGCCAAAGACTTTGCCTTCCATGTCGTCCAGCGATGCGATGCCGCTGTCGACGCGTGCAAAACCGATGGAGTGGTAGCCGATGGATCCGTCAAGGTTCACTTTGACCAGGACAGGCTCAACCGCTTCTGGGTCTTGCAGGTAGGTCGCAGCGTAAGAAGATGCGCCCAGCCATGCCATGTCGATTGTGCCGCCCAGCAGACCTTGAATAACACCGTTGTAGTCTGCAGGGGCGAACAGCTTTGTTTCAACGCCAAGCGCCTGTGTCGCGTAGTCCTGTAGGCAGGAATAGCTGTTCATACGGTCCTGAGCGTTCTCACCGCCCAGAATACCGATGCGGAATTCGGTGATCTCTTGAGCAAAAGCGCCAGTGCTGAGCGCGGTTGTGGCGGCAAGCGCCAATGCGAGAGTCTTTTTCATCGTTTTCTCCGTTAGATGAGATGAAGGTGGCCCGCGAAAGGCGCGGGTGGCAGCTGGCTCAGACATAAACTTCCGCTTCGCGGACCTCTAATCTGTCCAGTGTTTCAATTTCCGTGGAGGTTGCGGCTTCCGAGAAATCCGCACCGGCACCATAGATGTCACGCGCAACCCCGGTGGTCAGTTGCGCCGGGGTTCCATCAAACACGATCCGACCGTCGCGCATCCCAATCACGCGGTCGCAATAGCGGCGCGCTGTGTCGAGCGTGTGCAGGTTGGCAATGACCATGCGTCCGTCTTCTTCGTGGATTCGGCGCAGGGCCTGCATCACCACCTGGGCGTTCATCGGATCGAGCGAGGCAATCGGTTCATCGGCGAGTATGATCTTGGGATCCTGCATCAGCGCTCGCGCGATGGCGACACGCTGCTGCTGCCCTCCCGACAGGGCTTCGGCGCGTTTCGGAGCTTGCTCGGCGATACCAAGCCGATCGAGGATTTCGATGGCTTTGTGAATGTCCGATTGCGGAAAAAGGTTGAACATCGTCGCGAATGTCGAACTTTTGTTCAAAGTCCCGTGCAGCACATTAGAGACCACATCCATTCGGGGCACCAGATTAAACTGCTGAAATATCATCGCGCAGCGCGACTGCCAGTCCCGTTTGGCGGCACCGCGCAGGGCACTGACCTCTTCACCTTCGAACGTGATTGTTCCGCTGGTGGCGTCGCTGAGGCGATTGACCATCCGGAGCAGGGTCGATTTTCCAGCCCCGGACCGACCGATGATCCCGATCATGGTTGGTTTTTCTACAGAAATGTTGGCCGCATCTACAGCCGTCTTATCTCCGAACCGCTTGGTCAGCGCATCGATTTTTAGCATATCGCCCCCTTGTCTTGAGGGGCGGCTAAGGCTGCTTCGCTACATCTGCGTGACAGTTTCGTTTCAGTTTCGTGGCATTTATGAAACGGATTTGTGACAGTGGCTGTTCTGAAGGCGAAAAGCATTGATCGATTGCCAGTAACGAGTTTTATCCACAAGACGTCATAAAACTGTTACATATCTCATTTGGGCCATCTATGCTGGAGCCATGATAAACCGACTTTTTCTTTTACTGACATTTTGTATCACCGTGCCAACACTCGCTGGCGCGAGGATGCCGGATGTCAGCTGCGATGACAGTGCGCGTATGCGTCTTATGTTGATCGAGGGTCTCGGGGCCGAACGTCAGGGCAGGGGACTGCGTGACCCAGAAACCATGCTGGAAGTGTGGGTCAGCCCACGGGATGGCGAGTGGATGATCGTGCAAAATTACGCCAATGGCACGTCATGCATCGTAGCCATGGGCGAACATTGGGAGGCTGGTGTGGCTGGACCAGCTTAGGCCCCTGCTTCTTCCAAACGGTCGGTCGCGGGCGCCGGGCGCGCAGACAGCGCTTCGATCTGTGCGTATTGCTCCGCGGTCAAGCAAACATCCAAAGCCTTCAAAGACGCTTCCAACTGCTTGGTATTTCGTCCACTGATGATCGGAGCGGAGACAGCAGGATGTTTGGCGGCCCATGCCACCGCCAAAGTGGCCGGATCCGTTCCCCAGTCACGGGCCAAAGCTGACAAGGCCTGCGCCGTCTCCGCCATCCACGCTTGCCCGTAACGGGCCGCATAGCGCGTGTCCGTCGAAAGACGTCCCTCGCCGCCAACTTGGTATTTGCCCGTGAGCAAACCGCTGCCCAATGGTGAATAGGGTGCAACCGCAAAATCCTCGGAAAGCGCCATCGGGAAAAGCTCCACCTCAGCCTGTCGCTTTATCAAGGAGTACATGGGCTGGATGATATCGACGCGCGTTCCGAGTTGTTCAGCAACGGCTTGGGCTTTCATGACTTGCCAGGCCGCGAAATTCGACACTCCGATGTGCCGAATCTTGCCTCGGGCCTGCAATTCGCAAAGTGCTTCGAATGTTTCAAGCAGGGGGGTCGTGGGGTCCCATCGGTGCAGGTACAAGATATCAACGGCATCCAGTTTGAGACGAGACCGGCTTTCGTCGAACTGAGCGCGTATATTCTCGCGGCCGCTTCCCCCGGTATAGCCTGTTTTCGTTGCTATGATCAGCGCGTCGCGGTCCTGTTGGATGAAGCCGCCCAGCAATTCCTCGGACTGACCGCCGGTATACGTGTGGGCGGTGTCGAAAAAGGTGATACCTGCCTCTCTGCAAGCATCGAACATGGCGCGGCTTGCAGCGGCATCTGCGGTCCCGCCGAATTGCATGCATCCAAAACAAAAGTATGAATTGCGGGCTCGGTTCTTTAATTTCCGTTCAACCAAAATGAATCGACCCCAAAATTGTACCGGCACACATATACTGGAATATATCGAACATGCTAGGGTCTTCCCGAAGTTCCACGGCAAGCCCCGCGTCGATGACTGGTGTGTGTTAAGCGGAATTATCTTCATCAATCGCAATGGCTTAAGGGGGCGGGACGCGCCGAGTGGATATGGCTCTCACAAAACGCTCTACAACCGCTGGAGGCGCCTCCTCTCACACATTCTACGAATGTGTTGCCGGGCAACGGGAGCAAGAAGGGCCTCTTTGCCCCGATGATGGCGGGTCTGGCGTCCGAGCCCGGCGAAGAGAAGACCTTGATGATTGATGCAACGTATCTGAAGGCTCACCGAACGCCGCGAAACCTCAGAGAAGACCAGTGACTTACAACGCCGAATGCTGCAGGCTGCCGCGCACCGTCCTCGTTGTCGTGACGATCTGGGCGTCCGCGTCACTTAGCCGACGCAATTGATCAATTCCCGAACCAGCTTCAAACGGGCGCGATCTTTGGTTGCAATCAGAGAGGTCTCGTGCCGCCTGTCGAGTTCTTGGATCGGGACCTCCGCCGCCGCGTTTTTGATCAAGCTGCTGTCCCGAAGGAAAACGGCAACACCAACGCCTTGCAAAACCGCCTCGTACATCAGCGGAAACGTTGTCATTGTCACAATCCGCTTCAATGTAATCCGGTGCGTCCGGCACGCGTCTTCGAGGACGCGTCTGGTGAGCGATCCTTTCTCCGGTACAATGATCGTTTCCACCTCCAAATCTCTTAGCGAAACGCTGTCTCTTCCCGCAAGCGCATGTCCCAAGGGGCAATAAAGGACGTAACCAACGCTTTCGATCGGGATCCGCTCCCAAATATCGGAATCCGGCGCGTCAGTGACGAGCGCCACATCTGCGAGGCGATTTCGGATCATCTGCGTTGCCGTCGACCAGTCATACAAACCGAAATTGACGTCGATATCCGGGAAACGCTTTAAAAATTCGGAGATCAGGCGCAATGCCGGCTGGGGCGCATTGCCGATCACGGTCAAACGCCCAGTTTTCATGGCGTTAAATCCTTCAAGGCGTTCGGACACTTCTGCCTCCAGAGCGACCATGCGGTCAGCCAGATCATAGAATTCTTGCCCCGCTGGCGTAAGTTCTACCCCGTCGCGCCCGCGCCGCAGAAGCAGCGTGCCCGCGGCCCTTTCAAGATTGCCTATGTGTTGCGTAACTGTGGACTGAGTAACGCCCATCCGCATTGCCGCTGCCGAAAAGCTGCCTTCGCGCACGACGTAGGCGAAGGCGACGAATTGATGGTGGTTTGGACGCATCTTTCCTCCTGTTGCGCAGCCTATAGCGCCCATCGGTGTCACTAATATGACGTCACAAAACTGTGGCGCGGGGAGCTTAGCAGTCAGCCAGCAACCGGGGGAATCGCATGGCTGGCCTGTTGATCAATTCGATAACCAAACGCTTTGGGGACACTGAGGTGCTTAAGGGTGTCACACTGGACATCGCGGATGCGGAGTTTGTTTCGCTCGTCGGACCGTCCGGTTGTGGCAAGTCGACCTTGCTGCGGATTATCGCAGGGCTTGAAAATCCAACTGGCGGAGAGATTTCCATCGGCGGCGAGACCGTCACAGGCGTGCGCGCGGCAGATCGAAACCTGTCGATGGTGTTCCAATCTTACGCGCTTTACCCGCATTTGACCGTTGCGGAGAACATCGCCGTGCCGCTCAGAATGCGCTCGCTGTCGTCCAGCCAGAGGCTGCCGGTCGTCGGGCCGTTCGTACCGGGCGCGAACGCAAAACGGGCAGAGATTGCCACGGCTGTGCAAAACGCTGCAGAAATGCTTGAGATTGCCGCGCTTCTGGACCGCAAGCCCGGGCAATTGTCGGGCGGACAACGCCAAAGGGTGGCTTTGGGGCGGGCACTGGTCCGCAGTCCAGCCGCCTTCCTGCTGGACGAGCCACTGTCCAACCTGGACGCAAAGCTGCGGGTGCAGACCCGGGCCGAAATTGCCCAATTGCATCGCCGACTGAACGCGACTTTCATTTACGTCACACATGATCAAGTCGAAGCGATGACCATGTCAGACCGGATCGCCGTGATGATGGATGGCGAAATTCTGCAATGCGATGCACCAAGCGTCATTTACGAAAATCCAAATGATATTCGCGTGGCAGAGTTCATCGGGTCTCCCAAGATCAACATTCTGCCTGTTGAGCTTCGCGATAGCACCCTGTCGCTGTTCGAAAAGCCGTTGGGCCGCATGACAGAAGGGGCGCAAACGGGCGTGTTCCAACTCGGTTTGCGACCCGAGGCCATACGCCTTGCAAAATCCTATCCCGTCCTCACTGGCACGGTTGCCCATGTGGAAAACCTAGGAGCGGAAGTTTTTGCGCAAGTTGCGCTCGCCGATTATACGACACCCGTGACGTTCCGTGCGGCCCCGTCTGAGCGGGATCAGTTGCGCCTCGGGGCCTCTGTCGCGCTGAGCTTTGATCTGGCGGACGCGTTGATGTTTGATGCTGCGGGCAAGCGAGAACGGCTCGTCGAAGTTGCGCTGTCTCAAACGGTCAAGGTGGCGTGAGATGGCAGTGATCGACAACACGGCGATTCCGCGCAAACCGTCAGAGGTCAATAGGCAAGCGCGGACAGCATGGGGGCTCACCACACCCGCACTGACCTTGATGTTCTTGATTCTTCTGGTGCCCGTTTTGGTCGCTGGAGCTCTCTCGTTCACCAACTATTCGCTCGGGAATGCAGGGTTTGATTGGGTCGGGTTCAAGAACTATGATCGTCTGTTTTCGCGCTCGACCTATGAAAAGATGTTCATTGCGACGTTTTCCTACGTCTTGGTGGTCGTACCGGTGTCGGTTGCCTTGGGACTTGGCGCCGCGCTTTTGGTCAATTCCCTGGGCCGGATCGGGGACATTTACAAAACGATCTACTTTTTACCCGTCATGGCAACGCTTCTGGCGATGGCGATTGTTTGGGAATTCATGCTGCACCCCACAATTGGCGTAATCAATCAGACCTTTGAGATGTCTTGCGGGACGTTTCTTGAGATGATCCCCTTCCTTGCGAATGGCTGCGCGGATGGCTTCCCGCTGTGGCTTGGGGACAGAGACTACGCGATCTGGGTGTTGTGTTTCATCGGCATTTGGCAGGGTTTTGGGTTCAATATGGTGCTCTATCTCGCTGGGCTGACGGCCGTGCACCGCGAGTTGTATCACGCGGCCGAAATCGACGGGGTCAAAAGCGCATGGGAGCGTTTCCGGCTGGTCACATGGCCTGCGCTGGGACCCACCACGGTGTTCGTCGTCACGATCTCTTGCATCCGCGCCTTTCAGGTCTTTGATACGGTCGAAGCCTTCTGGCCCATGGGCGGGGGGCCGAACAAATCCGCCTATGTGATGATGTTCGCAATCTTCGAAAAAGGTGTGCAGCAGAACCTGATTGGCATTGGCTCGGCCATTACCATGCTGTTCCTCGTGTTCGTCATGTTCCTCACCCTGATCCAGCGCTGGTTGGTCGAACGCAAGGTGCACTATTGATGACACGCGACATCTGGAAACATCTCATCCTTGTGGTCGGTGCGATCATTGTTTTGGCCCCGTTCTACATGATGCTCAGCTATTCCTTCAAAAGCCCCGGAGAGATTG
>JBELMC010000105.1:0-9226 GCA_042096155.1 Dinoroseobacter sp. | reverse complement strand
GCGACCCCCGGCGTGACAGGCCGGTACTCTAACCAACTGAGCTACAACCGCGCAATGCTTCCATCCGAGGCTGGCCTCTGACGTATCGCCGCTTCTAGGCGGGGGAAAACGAGGCGTCAAGCGCGATTGCACGGGTCGGAGAAAAAAGGCGAATGACACAAAGCTTGGCGTACGACGTCCGTTCATGTCCTGACAGCGTTATCTCAAAAAGGTCTTATTTTTATCAGCCGCCCCAGCAACTGCGGCAATGTCACCAAGGCGCAGTTGCAACCAAGTGCGAACGCGATCTCATGACTGTCCTTCGTTTGTGACTGCCGAGACGCAGCCCACACAGATCGGAAGACATTGACCAATATGGCTTGGCACCAATAAGGCCTGGATCTAATGCGGCCTAGCCACGTTCGGACCCATAAACGTATACGCGAGGGGTCGCATTAGGGGCGATCTGGTTTTAGGGACACAAAATGGTGGGTGATGAGAGGCTCGAACTCCCGACATCTTCGGTGTAAACGAAGCGCTCTACCAACTGAGCTAATCACCCATACCATTCCGACGCCCTGCTTTGACGAACAAAGATTTCTAAACTTGTGTCAATACAGGCCAGCGTGGTGCTGATAGCGGTGCACCCTCACCTGACTTTGCTGTACACAATGCCCGTGGGGTTGCGCAAGCTGGTTTTTGGATCTCTTTGCAACGTTTTCTAGATCAAAATCCCTAGGTCCAAATCCGATAAGCCCCTATGGCAGGCAAACCGGCTGGTCTCCGTCTGGTCCATAATCTGGTGGGTGATAAGAGATTTGAACTCCTGACATCTTCGATGTGAACGAAGCGCTCTACCACTGAGCTAATCACCCGTGCGAGCGTCCATAGACAAGCTGACGAAAGCGTGCAAGGGACGTCAGCCGGTATTCAACCGAAATTTGCGGGTATGCCATGCAGGCCACCCCAACAGCTCTGATACAGTGGTAAATTGAAAACCGCGGGCCAACAGCCCGTCCAAGGTGACAGGCATGGCCTGTACCGTCGGCAAGTGGATGTCATGCGCCAAAATGACAGCACCGCGATGCGCGCCGCCAACGATGCGATCAGCAACGATCTGACTGCCGGGTCGGCGCCAATCCTGTGGATCTACCGACCACAAGACAGTTGGCAAGCCCCGCGTCTGATAGACCATTTTGCGCTGGTCAGAGCTGAGCGCGCCATAAGGCGGCCGCATCGTGACCGGGGCACGTCCCGTCGTTTCAAAAATGGCAAGAGTGGTCCGGTCAAGTTCGCTCTGAACGCTCTCTGTGTCCAATTGTGTCAAGTAGGGATGGCGCCAAGTGTGGTTGCCAATTTCATGACCTTCGGCCGCCATACGCGCCAAGAGTTGCGGATACCGCGTAACATTTTGACCAATTACATAAAACGTAGCCTTTAAGCCGCGCGCTTTAAGCATATCAAGCAAGGGTGGCGTGTGGTGCGGATGTGGACCATCATCAAAAGTCAGTGCTATCTTTGGCAGCCTGGTATTTACCCGTGTGATTGTCGCCTGATCACCGCGCGTAATATCTGCTGGCAAACGGATCGCCGAGGCTCCGACGTCCGCGCGCGCTGACGTACCTGTAACCGCAGCCAGGGCAGAGCCCGCTCCTGCGGCCAGCAAAACACGCCTGCTGATCCTCGTCATGTGTGCGTCCCCCGACAGCATGCATCATCTTGACATACTCCCAACTGGCTGCGGGTTGACCTCAGATGCAAGCAAAATCTAGGGATAGATATCAATTAAATCCCGACCAGATGAAGTATTGACACGAAATACAACCACCTCTCACAGTTATCCACACCGAGAGATTTTGGGAGCCACGCATGGCGCAACACTGCGCAGGACAAACGCACACCATTGCCGTGCTTGCCAACGCCCTTCTATCGCCGTTGCCCAGACAGTAAGTCCCTCACTGCATTGCAGGTCAGCTATTGCCTGGCGACCACGGCAATCGGTTCAGGCGTAGGGTTCATGGGCCGTCAATGCACCTACCACACGACGGGTTCAGCCAGGGATCATCGGGCGACAGATGGCCGATTTTATCTTGTTTTTGCATTAATAATGCCCCCAACCCGTACCCGAAGCGCGATCGACACACAGCCTTATGGAGCCGACGCCAAACAGGGCGCCCAGTACCAAAGATTGCCCGCATCGCCGACGCTTCGGGTTTGTAGGCCTTGGTTCAGTGCGCGACCGCGCCGTCGCCATCACCGCGTGCCAACAAGGCAGCCGCGGCGGCCTCTTCGGCTTCCTCATCCCATTCGATGCCAACAGGCTCGGAGATCAGCGCGAGCTTGAGAACTTCTGAAACATGGCTGACAGCAATGATCTCGAGCCCGGCTTTCACGTTGTCTGGAATCTCGGGCAGATCCTTTTCATTCTCTTTCGGGATGAGCACGGTTTTGATGCCGCCACGCAACGCGGCAAGCAGCTTTTCTTTCAACCCACCGATCGGCATGGCATTGCCGCGCAAAGACACCTCGCCCGTCATGGCAATATCCTTGCGCACCGGAATGCCCGTAAGCACTGAGACAATCGACGTGACCATTGCCAGTCCCGCGCTTGGCCCATCCTTGGGGGTTGCGCCGTCTGGCACGTGGACGTGAATATCCATCTTGTCGAACTTTGGCGGCTTTACGCCAATCTGTGGGCTGACCGAGCGGACATAAGACGCCGCCGCATCGATCGACTCCTTCATCACATCGCCCAGCTTACCAGTCGTCTTCATGCGGCCCTTTCCCGGCAACCGCAGCGCTTCGATCTGCAACAAATCTCCGCCGACTTGCGTCCACGCAAGACCGGTGACAACGCCCACCTGATGATCATCCTCTGCAAGCCCATATCGGAATCTTTTAACACCCAGCATGTCTTCCAGATTATTGACCTCGACTTTGACCGTTTCGACCTCTTTCTTGACGATCTTGGTCACTGCTTTGCGTGTGAGCTTGGCAATTTCACGCTCTAGGTTGCGCACCCCCGCTTCGCGGGTATAGGTGCGTATGATCTCTTGCAGCGCATCGTCGGTCAGCAAGAATTCCGACTTCTTCAAACCGTGGTTCTTGATCTGCTTTTCGATCAAATGCTGTCGCGCGATCTCGGCCTTTTCGTCCTCGGTATACCCTGAAAGGCTGATGATTTCCATTCGGTCCAACAAAGGCCCCGGCATATTATAGCTGTTCGCCGTGGTCAGAAACATCACGTTGGACAGGTCATATTCGACCTCCAAATAGTGATCCATAAACGTCGAATTCTGTTCAGGATCGAGCACCTCCAGCATTGCGGACGCCGGGTCACCGCGAAAATCCTGACCCATCTTATCAATTTCATCTAGCAAGATCAGTGGATTAGTTGTCTTGGCTTTCTTCAGCGCTTGAATGATCTTTCCAGGCATTGAGCCAATATAAGTTCGACGGTGGCCACGGATTTCGGATTCGTCACGAACTCCACCAAGACTGATGCGGATGAATTCACGACCAGTGGCCTTCGCAACGGATTTTCCGAGAGACGTTTTACCAACCCCCGGGGGTCCGACAAGGCATAAAATTGGCCCTTTGAGCTTCTTGGATCGCTGCTGCACGGCCAGGTATTCGACGATACGTTCTTTGACTTTTTCCAACCCGTAATGGTCGCCATCGAGCACTTTTTGCGCGCCAGCAAGATCTTTTTTCACGCGGGACTTGTTGCCCCATGGTATCGCCAGCATCCAGTCAAGATAGTTGCGCACGACAGTCGCTTCTGCGCTCATCGGGCTCATGTTTTTGAGTTTCTTGATCTCAGAGTCGGCTTTCTCCCGGGCTTCTTTGGACAGTTTGGTGGCCGCCACACGGCCTTCCAATTCGGCGACTTCATTGCCGCCCTCTTCATTGTCGCCCAGCTCCTTCTGAATGGCCTTCATCTGCTCATTCAAGTAATATTCCCGCTGGGTTCGTTCCATCTGGGATTTTACACGGGTTTTGATTTTCTTTTCGACCTGCAGGACAGACATTTCCCCCTGCATCAGACCAAAGACTTTCTCAAGACGGTCGGACACGCTTAGAGTTTCCAGAAGCTCTTGTTTTTGCTTTACTTCAATACCAAGATGCCCCGACACCAGATCCGCCAGCTTTTGCGGATCGGTGGTTTCAGCCACTGAAGCAAGCGCCTCATCGGGAATGTTCTTTTTCACTTTCGCGTAGCGCTCGAAGTCGCCCGCAACAGACCGCGTCAACGCTGTCAGCGTGTTCTCGTCGCCAAAGGTTTCGTCCAGATCGACAGCCGCCGCTTCGAAGAAATCTTCATTGTCGATGAAATCGGTGATTTGGACGCGTGTGCGTCCTTCCACCAAAACTTTGACAGTACTGTCGGGAAGCTTGAGCAATTGCAAAACATTTGCCAGCACACCGGTGCGATAGATCCCAGCGGCGTCGGGATCATCTTCTGACGGATCTATTTGACTCGACAGTAGGATCTGCTTGTCTTCGCGCATCACTTCTTCCAGCGCCCGCACGGATTTCTCACGGCCGACAAAAAGCGGCACAATCATGTGCGGGAAAACAACAATGTCGCGCAACGGAAGGACGGGGTAGGAGCTGCTCGCATCAGTCATGGTCTTGTCCTTATCTTAGGCAGGCCGAGGCGTCCTATCCAGCAACGCCACGTCCCCTCGGACGCTATAGGTGTTGCCATTCGCGCCAAGTTTCAACCCATCCGTTAACGAATGGCGGTTCAATTCGGCGGTCCCTTGCCACAGATAACGGATTTGCACCAGTCTAGGCAGGTCATTTTGTAAACCCACACCCAAATCTAAATAGTGAATAAATTTGTAGCTGACGTCTTCATAAACCACAATCAAGGCACCAGTGCGCTTCGAAGGCCCGCATTAGACAGGCTCTAAATCTCTGAGGCGACGGGTGGCATGAAATTTTGCGACAAATTCGTCCAGGGCCCTTTGGGCAATCGCGTCTCGCAAGCCCTGCATCAAGCTCTGGTAATAGTGTAAGTTGTGCCAGGTCAGCAGCATAGAGCCAATGATCTCTTGGCTGCGAAATACATGGTGCAAATAGGCCCGCGAGTAATTTTGACAGGCCGGGCAGCTGCAATCATCCTGCAAAGGTCTAGGGTCATTGGCATGGCGTGCGTTCTTGATATTAAGAGCACCGCGCGGCGTAAAGATCTGCCCCGTTCGACCCGAGCGGGACGGCAAGACACAATCCATCATATCGATCCCACGTTGCACAGCGCCGACGATATCGTCGGGCTTGCCAACCCCCATCAGGTACCGCGGCTTATCCACCGGCAATTGATCCGGCGCATAATCCAGACATCCAAACATCGCTTCTTGGCCCTCACCCACCGCCAAACCGCCGACCGCATAACCATCAAATTCGATGGCGCGCAGTTTCTCGGCACTCTCGGCCCGCAGGTCTTCTTCCAACCCCCCTTGCTGGATGCCAAACAACCCATGGCCAGGTCGATCACCAAACGCATCCCGTGATCGCGCCGCCCAGCGCATCGACAACTGCATGCTGTCATTGATCCGGCCACGATCTGCAGGCAATGCCGGGCATTCGTCAAAACACATCACGATATCCGAGCCCAGTAATTTCTGAATTTCCATGCTCCGCTCGGGCGACAGCATATGCCGAGAGCCGTCGATATGGCTGCGGAAGGTGACGCCGTGTTCGGTCAATTTGCGCAGCGCAGCCAAGCTCATCACTTGAAATCCGCCAGAATCCGTCAGAATCGGGCGGTCCCAATTCATGAATTTGTGAAGTCCGCCCAAATTGGCGATGCGCTCAGCCGTGGGACGCAGCATCAAGTGATAGGTGTTGCCCAATAACACATCAGCGCCCGTGGCACGAACGCTTTCCGGCATCATCGCTTTGACTGTCGCCGCCGTGCCCACCGGCATAAACGCGGGCGTGCGAATTTCGCCGCGCGGGGTTGTGATCAGCCCCGTGCGGGCTTTGCCATCAGTCGCGTCGATCTGAAATGTCATCCGGTCGGTCATGGCGCAGGCCCCTTAGTTCAAGGCCCCTGTCATACCGTCTCCGCCCCGGCATGCAACCGATGGTTTTTTGCGAAACAACCGAACCTTAGCAGGTTCAAGGCGACGAATTCAGACAGGGTCGAGCGCTTCGAAAAACTGACGTGACGCGTTATGCGGGACGATCTGTCAGTACGTTGAGTGAGAGATCCACATGATTGTCAGTGACAACACCGGCCCCGCCTAAGACCCGCAGAACGTCCATACCGTCTACAGATACGATTGCGTCACCATCATTCGCTGTAATTTCCAGATTAAATTCCGTAGTGGCCAGGTCAACCGATACATATATGCGATCATTGTCCGGGTCGAAGTCTGTAAACGTCGGCAAGTCACCTTGCACCCACGTCCCTGTTTGCACAATATCCTCTCCAGAACCGCTCAAAACAATATCCCCACTGCCGACAATAATCAAATCATCGCCTTCGTCCGCATTAATTGCGTCGCCTTCGTCAATGTCGTCCTGGTAGAGAATGACGTTTTGCAATGTTGTGTCTGACAGTTCATCGCGTTCGATATCTTCGCGAAAAATATCAGCGCCGATCAGGACATCATCGCCACGACCGCCACGTAGGGTGTCAGTGCCTCGCCCACCGACCACAAGATCGTCCCCTTCGTCTCCTGCAACAAAATCGTCACCCTCACCGCCCCAAACTTCATCATTTCCAAACCCACCGAACACCCGGTCATCATCACTGTCGCCAAACACCTGGTCATCGCCGGTACCGCCTGACAGAACATCGGCGCCGCCAGCACCGTTGATGATATCGCTCTCTGCGCCGCCAGCGATTGTGTCATCGCCTGCGCCACCGTCCAAGGTATCGTTGGAAAAATAGCTCGACAGCAAATCATCGCCGTCCTGGCCTGAGGTTTCGTCGGTCCCAACGGTACCGCGAAAATCGTCATCACCATTACTGAGCGTGGCTTCTTCCTCGGCAAAGCCGCTTTCCTCCTCCAGCGGGTCATCTGCGATCGCCAGTCCAATCGTCCCGGCCAATAAAGAGGCTGTGATCAACGTCAAGAATATCATCGGTCAGCTCCTTAGTCCGACGCCATTTCGAAATATTAACCAAAAACATGCGGCAAAATTCAGGCCCTCGCGTGATATCAACATGTCAGCGCCCTCTGGACGCGCCGCACCCGATACCCTATCTAAAAACTCGACAATTCTAGATCCTGTCAGAGAGGCGCCACATGGCCACCGACACTCCGCCCCTTGAAGGGGCTCCGTTGATCAAACCGTCCAGCACCGACCACCCGCTGTACGAAAGCGTGGTAGACGCGATCCGTACGGTCTACGACCCGGAAATCCCCGTCAATATTTACGACCTTGGCCTGGTCTACACGATCGAAATCTCTGACGCTTCGGAAATTCACGTCGCTATGAGTTTAACCGCCCCTGGCTGTCCTGTTGCCGGCGAAATGCCTGGCTGGGTTGCCGATGCAATTGAACCGTTGCCCGGGGTGAAACAGGTCAATGTCGAGCTGATCTGGGAGCCTCCCTGGGGTATGGATATGATGTCTGACGAAGCCAAGCTTGAACTGGGCTTCATGTAGCTGCGCGGCCAAAGCGTGTCGGGTCAGACTGCAAAACCAAACCCAGCCAGAAAATTGTTCTCTGCAAAGGTCACGGCGCATCAACGTGGCAGCGCATCCGTGACCCTGCGATGCCACCTCAGGCGCGCCGGGCCGATACACCAGATCCGGATGACCAAGCTGTTCACAACGTCCAACCGACACACTGCCTCTTGAGACATTGCAACAGATACCCTAGGTTTGACCGAATAGATCCGCCAATGGCGCTTTCAGGAGTTCTGTCATGTTCGGCACACCCGGCAAACAAGCTGTCTCCATTACACCCGCTGCGGCCAAGCAGATCGCAAAACTAATGGCAAAAGATGGCCATGAGGGCTTGCGCATTGGTGTCAAGAAAGGCGGCTGCGCAGGCATGGAATACACCATGGAATATGTGACCGAGGTCAACCCGATGGACGAAACCGTCGAACAAGATGGCGCGCGCGTGATGATTGCCCCAATGGCCCAAATGTTCCTGTTTGGCACCGAGATTGATTATGAGGTCAGCTTGCTGGAAGCTGGATTCAAATTCCATAACCCCAACGTGGTGGATGCATGCGGATGTGGCGAGTCGATCAAATTTAAAGACGCCAATGAATTGACTGCCGCGCAACCCGGGGCCACCGCTTGACCTGTGACACGTGCTTCGGCATTCCTTGCAGGAGATCCCAGCACCGGGAGGACCCCCATGGTGACTAAGATTGCAGCAGGCAATTGGAAGATGAACGGACTCGCGGCTAGTCTGGATGAAATTGACCTGCTGCTTCCGCAACTTAACCCTGCAGGCGCCTTGGCAATTCTATGCCCCCCCGCCACATTATTGGCGCAAATGGCCGCGCGGGCTGATGGCGGGGCGTTGCTGCTAGGGGGGCAAGATTGCCACGTTGCGACGTCCGGTGCCCATACTGGAGATATATCCGCGGCAATGCTGCGTGATGCTGGGGCTCAATTTGTGATTTTGGGCCATTCCGAACGCCGTTCTGATCATAACGAAAACAATGCAGATGTCGCGGCAAAAACTCGTGCTGCCTGGAACAATAAACTGACAGCAATCGTTTGTGTTGGTGAAACGGAGGCGGAGCGCGACGCTGGTGTCACATTACAGATTATCGCAGAACAGCTCGAAGGGTCGCTGCCGAACGAAACGACACCGCAGAGCACTGTCATCGCATATGAGCCCGTCTGGGCGATCGGTACAGGCCGCACTCCAACGCTAAACCAAATTGCCGAAGTGCACGACTTTATGCGCTCGGCTTTATCCACTCGCTTTGGTGAAACATCGGGAGGAGATTTCTCGCTCCTTTATGGCGGCTCTGTCAAACCGGGCAATGCCGCCGATATATTCGCTGTCTCAAATGTAAACGGCGCACTTATTGGCGGAGCCTCACTGAAAGCATCCGACTTTATCGCGATCTGGAACAGCCTGAGCGCGTCGTGATCCCTCGGTTGAAAGCCGCCCGATCTAAACGTGTGCGCTACGCCATGCATTTGTTGCGTTTGAACATCGTCACCCGGATCTGAATTCGCCATCATCGAATTTGTGCCAGTCCCGCCCTCGTGCCGGTCCCAGTGCTCGTTTAGGCCACTTTTCTTTCGAACGC
>JBELMC010000104.1:0-9443 GCA_042096155.1 Dinoroseobacter sp. | reverse complement strand
TGTTGGCTCGCGCGGGTTGTCCCACGTCAAACTGGCTGTCCTTGCAAGGGTCGTGTTGCCTTCACGATCCCCTCGATATTATGGTGCGCGTCTTCCTGTTTGCTGTAAAGCGATTTATCCGATCGAGCAACGCACCGTCGATCGGTTCACCTGTCTTGCCCACAAGAAAATGGCCGCCATCGGCGACCATGTTCTGATTGTGCAAAGATCCGCAGAATAATCGTGCAATTGCGACAATTCTGTCTGCAGATCCCCGCCGTCTTTTTCGGCGCTACTTGCCGGACTTTGCTTCCAACGCATCCAAACGGGCCGACAAGGCCGCGTTTTCTTCACGTGCTTTTTGCGCCATTGCGCGAACAGCATCGAACTCTTCTCGCGTGACGAAATCGCGCTCAGCCAGCCAGCGGTCCAGAAAGCCTTTGACCGCATTCTCGGCTTCATCTTTCGCGCCCTGGGCGACACCCATCGCGTTTGTCATCAGCTGGCTGACATCGTCAAGAATCTTGTTTCGGGTTTGCATGGAAAACCTCCGCACCGTTGAACTAAGGGTGATATGGGGCCCGCAGCCACAAAGCTCAAGGTTGACTTCGAGCGCGGGGGTGGCATGCAGGGGTGACCAATTGTCAGGTGTTTGAATTGATGATTCACGCAATCCCATTTCCGCCCCTCAGCCCGGATCTGTTTTCGATCGAAATTGGCGGTTTTAATCTGGCTCTGCGCTGGTACGCGCTGGCGTATATTGCCGGGCTTTTGATTGGCTGGCGGATCGCAGTTGGCTTGGTCAAGCGCCCCGCCTTGTGGCACAATCACACCCCGCCGATGGCGCCTGCACAGGTCGAGGCTTTGCTGACATGGGTGATATTGGGGGTGATCATCGGCGGACGTCTGGGGTTTGTTTTGTTCTATCAACCCGATCACTACATCCGAAATCCCATCGAGATTTTCATGGTTTGGCAAGGCGGTATGGCGTTTCATGGCGGCCTGATCGGGGTTTTGGTCGTGGGGTTGTTCTTTTGCTGGCGAACTGGCGCATCGATCCTTGGTGTTGCCGATATGATGGCCATCGCCACGCCAACGGGCCTGATGCTGGGCCGTATCGCGAACTTCATCAACGCAGAGCTGTGGGGCCGACCGACGGATGTGCCCTGGGCGGTGATCTTTCCTGGCCCTGCCGCGCAAGACTGCCCGGTGGATTGGGTTGGGGTCTGCGCGCGCCATCCTTCGCAGCTGTATCAAGCCGCTCTTGAGGGTTTGCTGCTCGCCTTGATCATGCTTTGGATCGCGTATCGGCGCGGCGCGTTAAAGCGGCCCGGCTTTGTCACCGGCGCGTTTTTGGCCGGATATGGCGTTGCGCGCGCCGTGGTTGAGATGTTCCGCCAACCCGACGCGCAATTTGTGACAGAAAATAATCCTTTGGGATTTGCATGGCTGATCGGCGATTATGCCTTTACCATGGGGCAAATCTTGTCTTTGCCGATGATCGCGCTTGGTCTGGGGCTCATGCTGGGCGCCCGCTTGCGGCGCACATGACCGCGCTCGCGCGCCGCCTGATCCGCCAGATTTCCGCGTCCGGCCCCCTCAGCGTGGCAGATTACATGAACGCCTGCTTGCTGCACCCCAAGCACGGATACTATACCACACGTGATCCGTTTGGGCCCAAAGGTGATTTTGTGACCGCCCCTGAGATCAGCCAGATGTTTGGCGAATTGATTGGTTTGGCTTTGGCGCAAGCATGGATCGACCGGGGCGCCCCAAAAGACGCGATGCTGGTCGAGCTGGGCCCCGGACGCGGCACCTTGATGCGCGACGCATTACGCGCCATGGAGCGCGCCACAGGTGCAAAGCTGGCCCCATGGCTGATTGAGGCCAGCCCCGTGTTGCGCGATGTTCAGGCCAAGACGTTGCATCCGTACAAGGTGAACTGGGCCAACAGCCTTGATGATTTGCCCAGTGGCACGATTTTTGTCATGGCCAACGAGTTTTTCGATGCTCTGCCCGTGCGCCAGTTCCTGCGCGAGGGCCCCGCCTGGCGCGAACGGCTGATCGGTGTCAGCGATGGCGCGCTGTCCTTTGGACTGGGCGCGCCGACCACGCTGGCCCTGTTGGATCCCTATCTGGCCCACACGCAAGACGGAGACTTGGTGCAAAGCTGCGCCCCGGCCAATGGCCTTATGACCCAGCTGGCTGAGCGAATCACCACCCAAGGCGGCGCTGCTCTGGTTATCGATTATGGCGACGACATTGCGCGGGGTGATACGTTGCAAGCGGTGCAAAACCACCAAAAATGCGACCCGCTTGCCGCGCCCGGCGAAGCCGACTTGACGGCCCATGTTGATTTTTCAGCCCTGGCCGCAGCCGCGCAAAGCACCGGAGCAATTGTCAGCCAACTGGTCCCCCAAGGCACGTTTTTGGATCGGCTGGGCATCTCGGTCCGGGTTGAGCAACTGGCGAAAAACCGCACCCCCGCGCAAAGGATCAGTCTTGCACACCAACATCGCCGCTTGACGCATGGCTCGGAAATGGGAACTTTGTTCAAAGTGCTCGGCGTGACGGCATCTGGTGATACATTGCTGCCGGGCACAGTGGCCAGGCTTTGATCGCCTCGGCGACCAGTTATCACTCAGACCCGAGGCGTTGTTATACACATGCAGCTGGACCCGATCACTGCCGATCCGCTCGCCCCCTTGCGCCATGGATTTTTCACCCGAAAAGGCGGCGCCTCTTCTGGTCTGTTCGAAGGATTGAACTGTGGGCCGGGCTCGTCAGATCTGGCCGAAGCCGTGGCGACCAACCGCGCCCGTGTGGCACAATGGATGGGCGTTGCGCCTGACAATTTGATTACCGTGCACCAAACGCACTCGGCCGATGTCCAAACCGTAACCGAGCCGTTTTCGACCAAGACGCCGAAAGCCGACGCCATTGTCACCACGCAACCCGGCCTTGCTTTGGCGGTCCTGACAGCGGATTGCCAGCCTGTGCTGTTGGCCGATCTTGTGGCAGGTGTCATCGGTGTAGCCCATGCCGGTTGGCAAGGCGCGTTGCGGGGCGTGCTGGAAAATACGGTCGAAGCAATGGTCCGTCTTGGAGCCACGCGCAGCGCCATTCAAGCCGTGATCGGGCCCTCGATCAGCCAAAAGGCCTATGAGGTCGGACCAGAATTGGTCGATCGGTTTCTGGACCAAGACCCACAGAACGGTCGTTTCTTTGCCGGCAGCCCAGGCAACACAGCCCAATTTGATCTGGTTTCATATGGTTTGGACAGATTGCGCAACGCAGGTGTGGGCCACGCGGAATGGACTGGACATTGCACCTATCATGATTCCGCGCGCTTCTTTTCCTATCGACGTGCGACGCATCTGAGCGAGGTGGATTACGGTCGGCTTATTGCATCGATACGGTTGTAAAACTGCCTATTCTCGCCACATTCACCGCCGGACGAAGCCAAAACAGCTGCTACTGATATGAAATCATGCGATTTTTTTTCATAGTTCCCCGGGGGTCTGAGACAGACGCACTGTGTTGGATAAACGCAATTCGACCCCGCAGCTGTCCAATGTCCGCCCTATTCTGCCGTCATACCTACTACAACGCGCGGGCCTTGAGCGAGATGCGCATCAAATGTTGGTAATGGTTTTGGCCGCTGCCGTCGCGGTGTCGCCAAAAAGAATAGGAGTGACACGATGTCTAAGCTGCCCCGTTGGTTGGAATCAGTGATTGCCGAGGCTGAAACAAACTCTGTCGCAATGCCCTATGCGCGTGGGAATCGCACACCAAAGTCGAAACGTGAGCAGGAGCCTCCCAAAGACGAGCCGCTGCGCCGCTCAGCCTGACCCAGGCCAAACACGCCGCGTGGGGCTAAGAACGCATGTCAGATAGGGGCGTTGCAGCCCACTGAAAACCCCTCCAATTTAGGCGCGGTTTTGCTTTGGTGATGGGCTTGAGCCATCTTTTGTGCTCTCGCGCTGGTTTTCGGGGGGGGGTAAACAGGCCCTTGCGATCTCTTCGATGATTTTCGACATTGGGCGCCGGTGCAGTCACGGGCGTCGATCCAAACATGTCGCAATATGGCGTAGTGTCCCCTGACACTGTCGAATATCTGCACCATCAGATCGACGCTGCCGGTTCTGGCTGACGATGCGCGCATCGAAGACCTGGACGGTCAGCTGCAGGCCGACAAACCAGCAATCGGCCATGTGCCCCCCGATCTCGTGCATAAGCTGATGCTACAGCCGCGGGCGGCTGATTGTCTGGACAATACACGCCTGGGGTCCTCTCGCAAATGAACCCAACGTCCATCTTTGCATCGATCTTGCGCCTCAGAGGATCACCGCAAATCGATGGCTCCAGCGTCACCATCACAAGTGCGTTCCGAACCGGAGGAGGCGTTTTCACCGCGCCCTGTGGAAGCAAAAGTCCCGCACAAAGCGCGCCTTCGTCAAAAGTCTGCTGTGCCACACTGTGGGCGCGTTTGTCACTTCACAGCAGCCAGCGTGCACAATCGAATCGTAAAAACGACCGTAAAATAGGTTAAAATCGGGCTATCTGCGAACAATCCAAGGCAATCTTGACTGATTTTTGCCGAATTGCGCAACAATCTCGTTTCTTTTTTGACTTATTTGGAAACCTGTTTGATAATTTTTTGTGTTCTGCAACGGTGGGGGCCGTACAGTTCTGGAAGGTCAAGATTGTGGCTCAATTAATCCCTTTTCCGACCGATTTATCGGTGCTACCCATCCGCTCATATGCCCCGCATGTTTCCGAAATGCGGGCGCGCGTTCATGCCAAATTCAAAATCGACCGTGACATCATTGATGCCAGCAGCATCGTCCGGTTGATACCTGGGGTCATAACCGCGTTTGCTGGATATACCCATGGAACCGAATTCGCAATGGCCGATGGGCCAAATGTGGCGGTTGAAGATCTTGAACCGGGCATGGAGCTGCGTGCGCCCGATGGCGAAATCACATCCCTTTTGTGGATTGGCAGTGTCGAGTTATCGCCCGCGATGTTGGCGCATATCGGAGGGCCTGATGCCCCCGCTTTGGTGCGTATTTTGCCGGATCGGTTTGGCTATGCCCGTCCCGCACGTGACATCGTTGTCGCCGGTGATGCAAGGATCAACACAGGCACCACGGTCAAACCCGCCAATACGATGATCGATTTTGACGGCGTTTTGCCGGTGACACCTCCTGGTCCTGTGCGCATGTTTCAATTGGTCTGCGTCAGGCCGACGGATCTGATCGCCAATGGCATGGTGATGCCCAGCTTTAGCCTAAGCAATTGGCTTTCAAAGCAAAATCCGCTGGTTCAGGATATCTTGGCGGATGTCCTTCCCGGCGGTCCGACCAGCAACGAAGTGGCTTAAGCCGTCTGGCTGAGGCGTGCTTTGACAATTTCAAAAGGCACGCCGGGCTCGTCTTTGGCGCCGCGGATCACCAGTGATGTTTTTACGCTGGCCACGTGATCCGCGGCGGTCAACTGTTCTGTCAGGAACCGTTGAAACGTACTTAGATCCGGCGCGACACATTTCAGGATAAAATCGATCTCGCCATTCAGCATGTGGCACTCTCGCACAAGCGGCCAGTCGCGGCAGCGCTGCTCAAAGGCCGATAGATCGACCTCGGCTTGGCTGTTCAGACCCACCATCGCGAAAACCTGCACTTCAAAACCAAGGGCACGGCTGTCGACTGTGGCATGGTATCCTCGGATATAACCGCTGTCTTCAAGGGTCCGCACACGGCGCAAACACGGCGGTGCAGAAATTCCGACCCGTTTGGCCAGTTCCACATTCGTTATCCGGCCATCTGCTTGCAGTTCGGCCAAAATTTTTCTGTCGATATCGTCGAGTCGTGCGCCCGGCATTGGTGTCGTTCCTCTATGCTCATGGAGTTTCTTACTGACTCGAGCCTACATACGCAATAATATTTCAAGACTGCGCAACAAATTTTGCTTCAATTCCTCCCCCCTGCCCAAAACATGAGCGCTTTTCCTTATCTGGCCGAGCCCCTATATGAAGACGGCACACTCCCACCCCCCATAGGAAAAGCTATGACCAACGCTGCCGACACGCGCCACACCAAACTACTGATCATCGGCTCCGGCCCGGCAGGATATACGGCTGCCGTTTACGGCGCACGCGCGATGTTACAGCCGCTTGTGATCCAAGGCATTCAGCCCGGCGGCCAGCTGACAATCACCACGGATGTCGAAAACTGGCCGGGCGATTCCAGCGTCATGGGACCAGATTTGATGGTCCGTATGCAAGAACATGCCCGCGATATGGGCGCTGAGATCATCAGTGATCACATAAGCGCGCTTGATCTGACGACGCGCCCCTTCCGCGCCGAAAGTGACAGCGGTACGGTTTACACAGCGGATGCGTTAATTTTGGCAACCGGCGCCCAAGCCAAATGGTTGGGCCTGCCAAGTGAAACGCATTTTAAAGGCTTTGGTGTGTCGGCCTGTGCCACATGCGATGGATTTTTCTATCGCGGTAAAGAGATTGTCGTGGTCGGCGGCGGCAATACCGCTGTGGAAGAAGCGCTATTTCTCACCAATTTTGCGTCAAAGGTCACTCTGGTGCACCGTCGCGACAGCTTGCGCGCCGAGAAAATCATGCAAGACCGGCTGTTCAAGAACCCCAAGATCGAAGTCATCTGGAACCACGAAGTGGACGAAGTTCTGGGCAGCACCGATCCTCGCGGCGTCGAAGCCGTACGTCTCAAACATGCCACGACGGGTGAGACACAAGATATCCCCTGCGCCGGGTTTTTTGTGGCCATTGGCCATGCGCCAGCCACGGAATTGGTGAAAGACAGTCTTGAGATGCACAATGGCGGCTATGTAAAAGTCGAAGCCGGCACAACCCGCACCAGCGTGCCTGGCGTCTTTGCGGCGGGGGATCTGACAGATCATGTCTACAGGCAGGCGGTGACCAGCGCGGGCATGGGATGCATGGCCGCTCTTGATGCTGAAAAATTTCTGGCCGAGCTGGACGGCGCATAGCGGCTTTGGCTTATTTGCAGCCCTCAGTGCACGCTGACCGGTGCTAAATCATTCTGACGCGCCAGCGTAAATGCGAGCGAGCGGTCGCCGACCAGCGCCAAACGTGCGCCATTGGCAGCATGGACGGCGTACACCGTATCAATGCCCGGCGCTTGCGCACGCAGATCACGGGGCAGATCGGCAACCGCAATCGGGCGAACATACACAATCCGTTGCGCCTTGGGGTCTGTCATGTCAAAGGGCGTCTGCATTTACCTGGCTCCTTTAGGCGTGGTGATCTTTATCGTCTGGACAATACTGTCGGGGACGTCGCGCTTGAGATCGACATGAAGCAGGCCGTTTTCCATCTGTGCGCCGGCCACCTCGACACCATCGGCCAGCACAAAACTGCGCTGGAACTGTCGTGCCGCAATTCCGCGGTGAAGAAAGATCCGACCCTCAAGGTCATCTGTCTGACGGCCTTTGATCACCAATTGACGATCCTCTACGGTGATCGATAAATCCGCTTCTTCGAACCCGGCCAAAGCCAAGGTGATGCGATACCGCGTATCGCCAATTTGTTCGATATTATAGGGCGGGTAGCCATCGTTTCCGCTTTTGGCGGTGCGTTCGACCAACCGTTCAAGCTGATCAAAGCCCAACAGAAACGGGTGCGTGGCCAGCGTCATCTTTGTCATATCCGCCTCCTCTGATATGTCCTTGAAATCAAGCGACAGACGGGACGGGCCCCGGATCGGCAACCCGCAGTTTAAATATGGGGACGACAACACCTGCTCGCAAGGGTCAAAACCTTGTAAACACTTTGAAGGTACACAAATCTGGTTTATGCGCGATGCTTTGCCGCGCCAAACGTCCGAGGAACCCGATGACCATAAACGGCAAGATGGACCGCGCTGACGTCCAGCGGATCAAACTGGAAGTGCTGCGACGCGAGCATCGAGATCTAGACGAAGCCATACACGCGCTTGAACACCACGGGCGCGCCGACCAGTTGACCCTGCGCCGGTTGAAAAAGCAAAAGCTCAGCTTGAGGGACAGGATCAGCCGGATCGAAGATGACCTGACCCCGGATATTATCGCCTAGTTGCTGATCCTTAAAGGCATCCGTATAGTCGGTGCCTGAGCAGGAGACAGGTCAATGACACCACAGGTCGGAGTGATTATGGGCAGCCAATCGGATTGGCCCACAATGCGAGACGCCACCGAGATTCTGGAAACCCTTGGCATCCGCTATGAGACCAAGATCGTGTCGGCCCACCGCACGCCGGATCGGCTTTGGGAATATGGGCTGACGGCTGCCGAACGGGGCTTGCAAGTGATCATTGCAGGCGCTGGCGGGGCCGCCCATTTGCCCGGGATGATGGCATCGAAAACGCGCATCCCGGTGATTGGTGTTCCGATCCAAACCAAAGCGCTCAGCGGGGTCGACAGCCTTTATTCCATCGTACAGATGCCCAAAGGCTATCCAGTGGCGACAATGGCGATTGGGGCGGCGGGCGCTGCCAATGCGGGCCTCATGGCAGCTGGTATTCTAGCTTTGCAAAACAATGCGTTAGCGACAAAATTGGATGCCTGGCGCGCGGCTTTGTCGGCGTCGATTCCACAGGAGCCACAGGATGTCAGACCCGGTGCCAATGGCTGAAAACACTCCGCTGACGCCGAGTCAGACGATTGGCATTCTGGGCGGCGGGCAACTGGGGCGGATGCTCGCGATGGCCGCCGCACGTATGGGGCTTCGCGTCAATATTTTTGACCCCGACCAGACATCACCCGCAGGCGGCGTTGCACAGCAATTGTTCAGCGCATCGTATCGCGACCGGATGGCGTTGACCGCCTTTGCCCGGGCCTCTGATGTCATCACATACGAGTTCGAAAATATCCCATCCTCAGCTTTGGATATCGTCGGCGCGCTGCGCCCGATCCGGCCGGGAATTGAAACACTTGAAGTGTCGCAAGATCGGCTGACCGAGAAGACGTTTCTCAACGAGCAAGGTTGCGCAACCGCATCTTTTGCGGCCATCGATTCTCTGAAGGACCTGAAGCGCGCGATCAAGGTCGTTGGCCTGCCCGCGATCTTGAAAACCCGCAGACTGGGATATGACGGCAAGGGGCAAATGCGGATCAGCGCCGCGAATCAAGCAGAAGCCGCCTGGGCTGGAATAAACGAAGAGCCGGCAATTTTGGAAGCGAATGTCGCCTTTGAGTTCGAAGCGTCAATCATTGCCGCGCGCGGGCTGGATGGGGCAATTTCAGTCTATGACCCTGGCGAGAACCTGCACCGCGCAGGAATCCTGGCCACCACGACGATTCCATCGCGTCTGTCGTCGGCCCAACGTCACGAAGCGGTCTTGATGGCCGCCAAGCTGCTGAACGCGCTAGATTATATTGGCGTGCTGGCCGTTGAACTGTTTGTCACCCGCGACGGGCTGTTGGTCAAC
>JBELMC010000103.1:0-9621 GCA_042096155.1 Dinoroseobacter sp. | reverse complement strand
TCCGATCTGGCGCGTATGTGACTTGCTCAACGGGCGTGACTTCAACGATTTCAAGAAGGTCGAACTCGTTGTCTGGGTTTTCTTTACCCTTCACAACCAGCACGTCTTTGAAGCACTGGTGATCCGCGGCGCGATACAGGGTCTTGCCGTTGCCCATACCGTCGAACTCAAACCCTTCGAGGGCCTCGACAACGGAACAAGGGTTGAACGAACCGCCACGGGTGACGGCGTCTGCATACAGCATGGTCTGAACATAGCAGGTATGTGCGGCCTGCGATGGCGGGAAGCCGTACTTTGTGCCAAACGACTTGACGAAGGCTTTGGATCCCTCGTCCTGTAGGGACCAGTGCCAGTTTGTTGAACCGAAGATGCCCTTCACGTTGGCGCCAGCGCCTTTGGCCATCAAACGCGAGTAGAGTGGCACGATGATTTCGAAGTTTTTCCCGTTGACGATCCGGTCCCGCAGACCGAACTGAACAGCGTTGGTCAACGAGTTTACCATGTTACCGCCATAGTGGTTCAGCACCAGGACATCAGCATCCGAATTCAAAACCGGCGCAATGTAGGACGAGAAGTCCGTGGAGGCCAGCGGCGTCTTAACGGCACCGACTGTGTTCCATCCCAAGGCTTCCGTCGACGACCGAACGGCCTCTTCTGTGGTATAGCCCCAGTTGTAGTCTGCTGTCAGGTGATAAGCGTTCCGATCTGTGCCGTAGTTTGCGGCAAGAACCGGCGCCAGAGCGGCACCCGACATATACGAGTTGAAGAAGTGGCGGAAGCCGTTGGCCTTCTTGTCCTTCCCCGTCGTGTCATTGGAGTGGGTCAAGCCCGCCATGAAGATGATGCCCGCTTCCTGGCAGAGCGCCTGTACCGCGACCGCCACACCGGAAGAGGAGCCCCCCGTGATCATGACGGCGCCATCTTTTTCGATCATCGATCGCGCCGATGCGCGGGCGGCGTCAGATTTTGTTTGCGTGTCACCGGTGACAAACTCAACCTTGCGGCCCAGAATGCCGGTCCCGTCGAGCACTTTGGACGAGAAGGTGTTTAGCATTCCGCCATCGCCTTCGCCGTTCAAGTGCTCGACGGCCATTTGATACGCACGTAGCTCGTCCGCGCCTTCGTCTGCATATGGACCCGACTGCGGCACGTTGAATCCAAGCGTGACGGTTGAATCGCCCGGCGCGTTGGTAAAGCCAGTATGGCTGCCTGCACTCAGGTATGTTGGCAGCGCAAGGCCCGCGCCTGCGGCGGCCGCGCCCGTTTTCAACACGCCGCGGCGGCTGAGGTCAAATTTTGACATGGAAATCCTCCCAAATTGTCGTGTGATGATCTCGTTCTCCACGCACGAGATCGTGACCCTATGGTCTGGCCGTAAGGGTGATATCCGCGCGCTGCTTTTCAAGCGGGTCGGACGTTGTGCATTCAAATATGTAAATTTTTCTGTTATTAAGGCCAAAATATTTGTAAAGTTATTGTCACGCAGGTGCAGCATTTGTTTGATTTATTGAGGTTTTATAGTGGTAAAAGCTTCTTTGACTGGCAGTCGAATCCGTGAAAGACGCCAAGCGTTACAGATCAAACAAGCCGATTTGGCGAAATCGGCGCAGATTTCGCCAAGCTATTTAAACCTGATTGAGCACAATCGTCGTCGAGTGGCGGGAAAGGTGTTGGTCGATATCTCGCGCGCGCTTGATATTGACGTGACCTCATTGACGGAAGGCGCCGAGGAAGCCTTACTGGAGGCCCTCCGCGAGGCAGCCACGATGCCCAAACGTGGGTCAGCGGAAATCGACCGGCTGGAAGAATTTGTCTCGCGGTTCCCGGGTTGGGCCAATTTGGTGGCCGCGCAGCGGGCCCGCATGATAACGCAAGACCGCACAATCGAGGCGCTCAACAACCGGCTGACTCATGATCCGTTTCTTGCAGAGGCGCTGCACGATTTGGTTTCGAATGTCACGGCAATCCGTTCGTCAACTGCGATCTTGTCCGACACGCCGGACCTGGAAGTGGCGTGGCGCGACCGCTTTTTGCGCAACATCACCGAAGAGACCAAACGTTTGATCGCAGGCAGCCAATCGCTTGTGTCTTATTTCGATGGTCAGGTGCAAAACGAGCACCCGCTGACCACGCCGCAAGAGATGCTCGATGCCGTGCTGGCGCAGCGCGGCTTTTTCCTGGCTGAGCTGGAAGAGGTCAACAAAAAAACTCAAGAGACCCAGATTGCGCAATTGGTCGATGCCAATGATATTCTGGCGACACCTCAGGCGCGTGCCTTGGCGAAAAGCTATTTTAGGGTCTATGCGCAGTTGGCGCGGGATTTGCCGGGTCATAAAGTGGCCAAGGCGTTTCAATCCAATCCTGATCCTGCCGCTTTGGCCGAGCGGTTTGATGTTGCTTTGGACCATGTAATGCACAGACTGGCCGTCTTGCCCGCAGAAACGCTGGGGGCCGAGTTTGGATTAATCGTCGCCGATCCTGCTGGCGCTTTGGTGTTCCGCAAGACACTTGTTGGGTTTCCGGTTCCCAAATTCGGGGCGGTCTGTGCGGTATGGCCGTTGTTTGACGCGCTGGTGCGTCCGATGTCCCCCCAACATCACTGGATACAAACACCGCCGGGCCGCCGGTTTGAAAGCTGGAGCGTGGCCACCCCAATCGGACAGCCCGGGTTTGACGCGCCCACGATTTTCCGCGCCTGGATGCTGATCCGCGCAGACGAGCGCGACACCGTCCAAACAGCTTGTCGCGAGGTTGGAACAACCTGCCGTCTGTGTCCGCGCGCCCGATGCGCCGCGCGCCGGGAACCATCCATCCTTACCGATTGGGGTCAGGTTCCTACCCCTTAGATGATCTGCGCGAACCGGCGATGGTCGATCTGAAAACCTGCGGGCTGCAATTATACCGGATCCCAACGCACTGCATATTCTTGAGCCTGCGGAACTTGAGTGCGACGCGTGGCGGCATTTGTGGCGCTTGTTCTATCTCACCGCGTTTTATGTGGCGTCCGGCCAGGGAGGCTTCAGCGTATCTGCTTGCCTTTCAACGCCTTTATCGCGGTTCCTTGGAACGCAAGAACATCTTGCCCTGTTTTGAAACTGGGACCGCTTGCACACGGATGTTATCTCTCCGCAGATCCGCAGATCCGCAGATCCGCAGTCATACTTTGGGGCTCAGGCCAGCGGCGTGTTTAAGATCCAAGCCGCTTGCCTGTTACGTTGCTGACGATATCAGGTTTTGACTTGACAGTTGTGCTGCGCAATAGTCGACGCCAGCCCATATGGGTAGGGGAGAAAAAAAGGGGGGAGCGGCTTGGCAAAAACCGTGCTGCTGATTGAGGACGAGCCCAATATTATTGAGGCGATCAGTTTTATCCTTTCCCGGGACGGGTTTCAGGTGCTGTCGCACGGGGATGGAAGTTCTGCATTAGGCGCGGTGGACCGGATCGCGCCGGATATGGTGATCCTGGATTTGATGTTGCCGGGACGCAGCGGACTTGAAATTCTGCGAGACCTGCGTGCCCATCCCTCGACACAAGCCATGCCGGTGATGATGCTCACCGCGCGCGGTCAAAAAACGGATCGAGAGCAAGCCGAGCGGCTTGGCGTGACGCGTTTTATGACCAAGCCCTTTGCCAATGGCGATGTGCTGGCACAGGTCCATGACCTGATCGGCAAGGCCTGACGCATGATAGACGCGCCCGTGACAGATCGGTCTGGCAAAGACCTGCAATCAGATCCCAACCTGACAATACCGCGCGCTGATCTTGGTCGCCCGACCCTGTTCTTGGAGCCTCAACCTTACCGCAGGCGCCGCTTGATTGATGCCGCGCGTCTGCTGCCTGTGTTTGGCATGTTCTTGCTGATCATCCCGCCCGGCTTGTTGAGGGCGACCAAAGATGCCAACACCACGTCGATGCTGATATATCTGATTGTGGTTTGGGCGGCCATGATCTTTATCGCCGCTCTATTGGGGCGCTTCATGCGTGCAACCGACGCGCCTTCGATGCCCTCATCAGACGTCGCGCCGCTGTCTGACACAGAGGCCTAGCTTCGATGCAACTTGACGTGTTGATTTTTGTGTCGCTCGCGTATGTCGGGGTATTGTTTCTGGTGGCCTTCGCGGCCGAGCGACGCGCGGCCAGTGGCAAGACCGGATGGCTGCGCTCGCCGTTCATCTACACATTGTCGCTGAGTGTGTATTGTACCGGTTGGACCTTTTATGGTGCGGTCGGTTTCGCGGCGCGTTCGGGCTTAGAATACATGACGATCTATCTTGGCCCGACCCTAATCTTCGTGGGTTGGTTTTGGTTGCTGCGCAAACTTGTTCGGGTTGGACGGGCGCAGCGGGCCACGTCAATTGCCGACATCATTTCGGCGCGCTATGGCAAATCCAATGGGCTGGCGGTCTTGGTCACGATCTTGGCTGTGGTCGGCACAACGCCCTATATCGCGTTGCAGTTGCAATCTGTGACCCTCGCACTGGACGTTTTTGCAGAAGCCGGCGGCACCAATGTCCGCGACTCCAGCACCACAGCCTTGTGGACAGCCGCCGGATTGGCGGTGTTCACCGTGATCTTCGGTACCCGTAATTTGGATGCCAATGAACGGCATCACGGCGTTGTCATGGCCATCGCGGTTGAAGCGGTTGTCAAACTGCTGGCCTTGCTGGCTGTCGGCGGCTTTGTGGTTTGGGGCATCGCCGGAGGCGTCGGTGAGACCCTGGCGGTCATCGACAACTCCGCCATCAGCCGGTTTCAAGTCAAAGAGGGCCGCTGGCTGACCCTGATCTTCCTGGCCGGTGTTGCGATCTTGTGTCTGCCGCGCATGTTCCAGGTGATGGTGGTCGAAGTCTCTGACGAACGGCATCTGGCCACCGCAAGCTGGGCGTTCCCGCTTTATTTGCTGTTGATCAGCATGTTTGTCTTGCCGATTGCGGCGTTGGGCTTGAACACCTTGCCTGAGGGGTCAAACCCAGACCAGTTCGTATTGACCCTACCGCTCAGTCAAGGGCAGAACGGCTTGGCTGTGTTGGCTTTTCTGGGCGGGTTCTCATCGGCCACATCGATGGTGATCGTCGCTGCAATTGCCCTGAGCACCATGGTATCAAACCACATCATCATGCCGATCTGGTTGTCGCTGAACGGTGGCGGCGCCACCGTATCAGGGGATATGCGTCGTGCCATGCTGGTGTCGCGGCGTGTCTCTATCGCTGGGGTATTGGCGTTGGGATATGGCTATTATATTTTCTCGGGTGGGTCTGCGGCCTTGGCGCAGATTGGCCTGATCTCGTTTGCCGGAGTTGCGCAATTGGTGCCAGCCATTATCGGTGGGCTGTTCTGGCGTGGAGCGACCCGGCGGGGTGCGGCGGCCGGCCTGATCGCAGGCTTTGCAGTGTGGGCCTATACATTGTATCTGCCAAGTTTTGGGACGGGGGGATTGATCAGCCAAGAAATCCGCGATTTCGGTCCGTTTGGCATCGCAGCTTTGCGCCCAGATGCCTTATTTGGCCTGTCAGGCATAGACCCGTTGGTGCACGCAGTTCTGTGGTCCATGACAATCAACACTGCGATGTTTTTGATTGTTTCGCTGGCCACGTTTCCCACGCCAATGGAGCGGCTACAAGGAGCTGAGTTTGTAAATGTCTTCGACCATTCCTCGATCCCGCGGGTCTGGAGCGGGGGGCGCGCTGAGGCCGAGGATCTGTTGGTCATGGCGCAGCGTATCCTTGGACCAGAGCAAGCCACACAGCTGTTTTACGCCGCGGCTCATGATCAAGGCAAAACGGGGTATCTGCCTGAGCCAACCCCAGAATTTTTGCGCGTCCTGGAACGTCAGCTGGCCGGATCTGTCGGGGTTGGGACGGCCCATGCGATGATTGCTCAAATCCACGGAGGCGCATCGGTGTCGGTGGCGGATCTGATGGCAGTGGCCGATGAAACCGCACAAATCCGCGAATATTCGCTTCAATTGGAAACCAAATCGCAAGAGCTACAAAAAACCGCCACCCAACTCAGTCAGGCCAATGAGAAACTGACCAAGATATCGATCCAGAAGGATGCATTTCTCAGTCAGATCAGCCATGAACTGCGCACGCCGATGACCTCGATCCGGGCGTTTTCGGAAATATTGATGTCAGGCGCATTAGAGGCGAAGGACCAGGCGCGCTATTCCGGAATTATTCAGGACGAAAGCATTCGCCTCACCCGGCTGTTGGACGACTTGCTGGATCTCAGTGTTCTGGAAAATGGACAAGTGATCATGAACCCGATCAAAGACACGTTGGCGGCAGTCATTGACAGAGCGGTCGCCGCAGCCTCCGCGGCGGGTGGAGAAATCAGACAAACCATAGACCGCGACCCCAAAACCGAACAAATCAAACTGTTTACGGATACCGGGCGGTTGTCGCAGGTGTTTATCAACCTCATCTCGAACGCCGCGAAATATGGCACCGCCGACGAGCCGCGCTTGAAGGTGCGCGCGCGCAAGCATGGCGCTCTGATCGAGGTGGATTTCGTCGATAATGGTCCGGGTATTCCCAAAGTCGACCAAGCATTGGTGTTTGAAAAATTTGCACGGCTGGATGCGACCACCGCAGCGACAGGTGCCGGGCTCGGCTTGGCCATTTGCCGCGAGATCATGGCGCGGCTTGGCGGCAGCATTATATACATCCCCAAGCAAAACGGGGCGGCCTTCAGGGTCAGTTTTCCAGCGCGCTTGAGCTCCAAATCGCCTGAGCAAGCCCAAGACGTCCTTTAACTCCAGATTAAGATCGAGCAGCTAAACCGAGCCACAGCCGCGCAGACTCTGCGCGCATTGCTGGGCGGGAATTACCATGAACGCGGTCGCATTAGGGTCGCCATTGCTGAAGTTGTTGCGCGCAACCCGTGGGGATGTCAGCGCCACAAAAGGGCCAAGCCATCAAGCGCTGCGGCTGGCGATTGCCCGTGCCGGACGTCAGATCCTCGATAGCGATATCTTGGCTCTGGACATCACTTTCGAACAGGTTTCGGGCGCTGAAAGCCTTGTGGATCCCTTGGCCGAATTTGCTTTGGTTGGCAAATTGTCCAGCAGCACCGACGATGCAGGCATTGTGGCCGCAGACCGTCAGGCGATTGCCGCCATCACCAGCTTGCGAACCACACGTCAGCTGCCCAGTGTTGTGCCTGAGCGGGGCGCTTCGATTGTCGAATCGGCTTTGGCGCAACCTTTGTTGACGGCGATCATCACCGCCTGGTCCGCTGCATTGGAGGCTGACAAAGACGCGGACATGCGGTTGATCCAAGGTTACCGGGCATCAGGTCGCGCGCAATCGGTGCGCAGCCTTGCAATGGCGATCCCGCAAGGGGTGTTGAACCTGTACCGAATTGATTTGGAATTTGCAGGCAGCGCGCAGGGCAAACTGGTCTTTGCCTTTCCCGTGGTGCGCATGACAGGCAGCACACGGCCGCAAGTAAAGGATGACAAGCTGGATCCAAAAATTTGGACAAAACATTTCGCTGACGAGCTGCGTGAAGCGCCAACTCGTGTGGATGCAATATTGCTTCGCCGATCTATTTCGGTAAATGAGCTGCGAACGCTGCGGCCGGGCCATTTGTTGACCATCCCAAGCACGGCACTGGGATCAGTTGTGTTGCGCGGGACCCAAGGGGCCCTGATTGGCACCGGTCGCTTGGGCCAATTGAGCGGCTTTCGGGCCATTCGGTTGAACGAAGGCGGGCGCTCCGAACCCGAGCTGGATGAAAACTTCGAGACGCCGAACCCACCGGCCTCCCCCCTGGAGATGTCCCAGATATCCGATACCGCGCTTTCAATGGGTTCCATGGACCCCCCAGGAGGGGACGATCTGGACCCATTGGAAGGACCAGTTGCAATGGACAGCCCGCTGGCGATGGACGAACCGGTTGCGGTGGACAATCCGATCGAGAATAAAGCGTCACACGCGGCTGGCCCAGCGGATGGCACCGGCCCTCCCGATGACAGTTTGCCATTGTCCCTGGATCTCTAGCTGTGCTCTTTCAATAAGGTGTTCAGTCGATCTCTTTGCAGGTGTTTGTGTTACCCGATATGGACAGCGACCAATCCAAGCGCCAGACATTCAAGCGATACCCGACCGGCTATTTCTAAATCGAAATTGCCGAAGCCAGGATTCAAGAAGGGAAGCTCCAGCTCGTTGTCGCCATCACCCGAACCCGCAAATTCACGGTGGTACAAGTGGTCGTGAAGGTCAATCGCAAGACGGCGTCGAGGTTCCTTAGACATCTGCCGGACGCTGTGCGCGACAAAATCCACAGGGCTGGGACTTATGTGCCAATGGTCCTAGCAATATTGGCGATGGCCTGCAGTTCGCCGATCAGCCCCGAAACCGCGACAGCGTCACATTCCGCAAAATGCGCTTCGACATGATATGCGCGGCGAATGAGATCGAACACCGGTTGATCAAACCGAACCAACCGTGGACCAACGGTCAAGTCGAGCGGATGAATCGCACCATCAAGAATGCGACAGTCAAAAGGTATCACCACAACAGCCACGAACACTTGCGCAGCCATCTCGCCGACTTCCTGGGCGGCTATAACTTCGCTTGTCGCCTCAAGACGATCAGCGATCTCACGCCGTACGAATACATCTGTAAAATCTGGACATCACAGCCAGAGCGATCCTTCCTAAACGCGCCCCACCAAATACCGGGACTAAATGCCTAAGTGGCGTTTCCAAGCCATCTCGGAGCCTTTTGTAGGCAAATTATCGATCGTTAACTCCCGAATATGAAAAAACTCCAGTTGGCCTTCATCGATGAAAGCATGATAAACGTGAAACTCGACATCCAGTGGTTTCAAAATATCGGAAAAATAAACCCAAAAAGACCATATGGCCGGATTAAATTTTGCCGCCAGTTCAAAGCCGTCACCACCACAAACAATCAAATTTAAACTGCTAAACTTGGCTCTCGCATATGTTTCATGAGCATCTTCACCATTGCCGAGTGACGCAAGGTCGCTCAAAATCTCACCTATATTCCCTTGAACAAGTTGTGAATTTTCTGCACGCTTTGCAAATCGACCTATAAGTTCATTCAAAGGCTCTGTTTGAAACAAAAAACGGTACCACATGATCTGACCAAAGAATTTGGCATTCCACAGATCAGCTGCGTCAATCATTTTCAATTCATATAGATGATATTTGCCTTTATCGAAAGAAATGATGTCGAGATAATGGTCAGGCATACCGAATTCTTTTCGGCGATTATATTTTCCGATTGCGTATTTCAGTGGAACTTACTGACAATTAACGTTGTCGAGACTCTGCAACCGGCCTGCGATCAATGCCCGAAAACCGACTTCTTTTATCCGACATTTCCCAAGTGATTTTTTCTGTGACAGTCTTGCCGATTTCATTCAGCTCTTTCAACGACGACACCGTAATTTGAAAACGACCGCATGGGTTTGCGCGTGCGACTGATATAAGCCGATCTGCAACACAAAAATACTGGAAGAGTTACATCAAATTTGCAGAGCGCCTTGGCTGTGATGCTTTACGACTCTTTATTGGTCATTGATGCTACGGAATTTTGGTAGGCCCGGCAGGACTTGAACCCGCAACCAAAGCGTTATGAGCGCTCTGC
>JBELMC010000102.1:0-9657 GCA_042096155.1 Dinoroseobacter sp. | reverse complement strand
CTTCATAGCAAACATTGCTCGAAAGAGACCGGAACTAAACCGCGACAAGTCCAGTATTGCGACCCGCGGTCCGTATGATGGATGCAGCCTTTCGGCGGTTGACGCAGTGCAACCGCCATTTTCAACGTCCAGATAGCCAGGTCGCGTTTCATCAGCGCGAAATTCGGCCGTCCGTTTCTGTCCCGTAGTTCGTCTCCTTTGGTGCAGTAAATGCTATCAAAGGAGCGGCATCAAACCGCGACACGTCCAGAACCGCAGACCAAACCGCATAGAAATCCTGAATTTGGTCAGGAGAGACAGGCTTTAGACAGTCAATCGCGCCTGTCATTTTGATGTGAGGTGTTCGTCAGCGAGCGCGTCCTTTCATTTGACCAGCATGTTTCCATTCCGGGCCGCATAGGTGGCTCAACACTGCTCTAGCCAAGATATTTCATCCCGCGTGCCAGTCCTTCAAGCGTCATGGGGACCATCGCGTCGTCGAAAATCTGCTGGATCATCTGGGTGGATCGAGTGTAACGCCAGTGTTCTGCGGGGACCGGATTGATCCATATACTGGCAGGCCATTGAGCCCGGGCGCGCCGCAGCCAGGTCTCGCCGCTCTCGGCATTCCAATGCTCGTTGGCGCCGCCGGGCATGGCCACTTCATAAGGCGACATCGCAGCGTCACCAACAAAGAGACATTTGTAGTCACTACCAAACCGATTGAGCACTTCCCAGGTGGGGGTTTGCGCGCTCCAGCGGCGGGCATTGTCGCGCCAAACACCTTCGTACAAGCAGTTGTGAAAATAATACTGCTCGAGGTATTTGAACTCAGATTTCGCGGCCGAGAACAGTTCTTCCACGACTTTCACATGGTCATCCATCGATCCACCAATATCGATAAACAACACCACTTTGACGGCGTTTCGACGTTCGGGTCGAGTTTGGACATCCAGATAGCCATGCTCTGCCGTGGCCTTAATTGTTCCGTCCAAATCCAGTTCGTCCGCGGCCCCTTCGCGTGCCCAGCGACGCAAATGTTTCAGCGCCACTTTAATATTGCGGGTGCCCAATTCGACATCGCCGTCCAAATCGCGAAATCGACGTTTGTCCCAGACTTTGACGGCGCGTCGATGACGCGTGCCATCTTGGCCAATACGCACACCTTCCGGATTGTACCCGTAAGCCCCAAACGGCGAGGTGCCCGCTGTGCCGATCCATTTGCTGCCGCCTTGATGGCGTTTTTCCTGCTCTGCGAGCCGTTTGCGTAGTGTTTCGATCAATGCATCAAATCCACCAATCGCGTCGATCTCTGCCTTCTCGGCAGGGCTTAGATGCGTTTCGGCCATCTTGCGCAGCCAGTCTTCGGGCAGCTCCAGCGCCTCTATCATCTCAGACGCAGAAATTTCGGCCAGCCCATGAAATGCCTGGCTAAACGCTTGGTCGAATCGATCAAGATGACGTTCATCCTTGACCATTGTCACGCGTCCTAAAAGATAAAATGCGTCCACGTCGTAGGTGGATAAGCCCTGCGCAACGGCTTCTAGAAAACTCAGGTATTCGCGCAATGAGACCGGGACACCTGTGCGCCGCAATATATCAAAAAATGGCGCAAACATCCGCTATCCCCATGACACCAAAACGATGCTCAGCAAGAGCCCAAGTATCCCCCAAAAAATGGCAAACCCGACGCCATATTGCGCCATATCCATGCGGTTGCCACCACGTTTGCGGGCCAGCCAAGCGCCCCAAAACGCACCGCCAATCGCGCCCAAGCCTGTCAGCATCAGCTCCCCCTTCGTTTTGGCGTGATCGCCGCAATATCGCTCAGTCTGGCGCGGATCGCCGCTGTAGATCCAAATCCATAGCGTGCCCATCCCAAACTGTCGAGCCGCACGGCCTGCGCCTCAGAGACGCGTTGTTCCAATTGCAGCGCTTCGGCTTTCATCATCAGGAATGTCGACAAAAGCGCCGCGTTCTGCGCCGTCATCGCGGCGGGAATGTGATCATTGATCAAATCCAGCGCAACCTTTCCTTGTCCGGTTGACAACGCGAAGGCGGCCAATTGAACCCCGATATGGGCCTGCTGTATGCGGGCTTTGGGGACCGTGCTGAATATCTTGCCCGCTGTCAGGAAAGAGGCCAGCGCCAGATCCGAGCGGGCCCCAAGTGTCAAGCGCCCCAACGCGTAATAGCTGAACGCCTCGCGATTGGCGCCCAATGTGTTGTCTGTGGCCAAAGATACCGCATTTCGTGCGGCGATCAAACGTCCGGCGTTTGTGGTGCTGGGCCCAAGTGCAGTCTCAACCGCATCAATCCAGTCGCGCGGGGCGGGCCGCTCGATGTCGCGATCCGATCCTGTGGGTCGGCCGGATGCGATGCGGGCCAGCACTTTGGGGACCACTTGTGCGGCTTCGGCACGGCTCATCCCTGGCTGTAGGGCAGGGTCGTAGGCCACACGCAACATCAACATGTCAAACCCAGTCAGCACGATGTGGAAGTTGTCGTCGTTGAAGACGCTGTCGTGCAACCGGTACAGATCGTTCAATGGTCCGATTGCTTGTGCAATCTCCTCATGCAGGCAATTGCGGACCTCTTGGGGGGCAACATCATCGGGCAAAAAAACCGCTGCTTTGGTGCGAACCACGACTTTGCTCCAATCCAACGCGGGACCCCGCCGATTGCGCACAAATTCATCCCAGCTGGCGACATTTGGCACCACAAAACAGGCCGCTTGCGGCACATATCGTTGAAGCCGTGCGCGCGGCAGTGTTTCAACCACGATCTGTGCCTGCGCTCCGCGATCGGCTCTGGCGATATCCAGTCCGGCTTCCCGCCGCATCCGATTTAGCAATTGCGCCAGATCGCGTTCTAGTGTCGGGGAGGTCCTCGTCCCCTGCACATCGACCCGGATCGGTCCTTCAAAACGCGAGAATTGCTCTAGCGCCCGTCCGCTTTCCATCAGGAAACTCAGGTCCAAAAAATCTGCAGCCAGCGCGGCACGTGAGCGCGTCACCGGCGCTGGAGATGCTGGCCCGAACAGCTTCATCTGGGGCAAGCTCAGATCTTGGCTGCGGGTCACTGTTGGGCCAAGATCCGTGCACCCGACCATCAACAGCGCTCCGATAAGACAAAACACACGGCGCATCTGACTTACGCGCGACTGTATTTAATAAATGGAGTGATTGCGGCGCCCTTGTCATACAACTTGCGTGCCGGGGTGTTGAAGTCTTGTGTCATCCAGTAAACTGTTGGGGCGCTCTCGGCATCAGCTGCTGCATAAACCGCTTCGATTAAAGCGCGACCAACGCCTTTGCCGCGTGCGTTTGGTGCCGTGTAGAGGTCTTGCAAATACGTCACGTCTTCGATCTTCCATCCATGCATGAGAAAGATGTAATGCACCAGGCCTACTGCATCTGCCCATCCCATGCCAAGAACCCATGATAAGATGAGGTCCTGGGATTGATCAGACGCTGAAATGAGCTCTCGTAGATCGCATCGGGCAACGTGGTTTCATAAAAGTCCAGATAGGCGCCCCAAAGCTGTGTCCAAACCGCGCGGTCATCCGCAGTGATCGATTTGATCTCAATCATAAAATCAGCATTCTATGTTTCATCAGTTCGTTCAAGCCACGTTCGTCTGTTTCAAAGGGAACTTTCCTTGGACCAGGGCAGGGGGCAGGAGCAGGGTCGAAGAAAGGCGCGTTGTTTCCCTTCAGCGGCCGCTGCGCGCAATAAACGCAAGACGTTCAAAGAGCGCCACATCTTGTTCGTTTTTCAGCAACGCGCCATGCAGTTTTGGCAGCGCATTCACACCGTCGCGTTTCAAATCTTCTGGCGCCAAATCTTCGGCCAGCAGCAGCTTAAGCCAATCTAGCACTTCGCTGGTCGACGGTTTCTTTTTCACGCCAGGCGTTTCCCGGATTTCGAAAAACTGCTCCAAGGCTTTGGCCAGCAATCCCGCCTTGATGCCCGGATGATGCACCCCGACGATCTTGGTCAGAGTTTCTGCATCCGGGAATGAGATATAGTGAAAAAAGCACCGCCGCAGGAACGCGTCGGGCAATTCTTTTTCGTTGTTCGACGTAATGATCACAACAGGCCGTTGCGCAGCCTTTACCGTCTCACCGGTTTCATACACATGGAATTCCATCCGATCGAGCTCTTGCAGCAGGTCGTTTGGAAACTCGATATCCGCTTTGTCGATTTCATCGATCAACAGCACAACCCGGCTTGGCGCTGCAAAAGCGTCCCACAGCTTGCCGCGTTTGATGTAATTGGCCACATCGTTGACGCGTGCGTCGCCCAGCTGGCTGTCGCGCAACCGTGAGACAGCGTCATATTCGTATAAGCCCTGCTGGGCACGGGTGGTCGATTTGACGTGCCACTCAATGATCGGCATGCTCAAAGCCTGGGCAACTTGCCGCGCCAATTCGGTCTTGCCGGTGCCGGGTTCGCCTTTGACCAGCAATGGGCGCTCCAGCGTGACGGCTGCGTTCACTGCGACTTCAAGATCCTGTGGGACAATGTAGCTGTCAGTTCCCGAGAAATGCATGATAAATCCAATTTTTTAGCAGAATTGATGACCTTTTTAACCAGCTTCACAATCCGGTCTCAAGACCTATCTAACACTTCACAACGCAGCCGTGTTGGAGTATTCACCGCGAAAAGGGACAGCCGGATGCGTAAAACAGATCCAGAGTTTCAACCATCCGGCCTGCATGAGGACGCAGACATGAAGGCCGAAACCTTTCTTCCAGAAGATTATCGTCCTGCCGAGGACGAACCATTTATGAATGACCGACAATTGGAATATTTTCGCCGCAAACTATTGGCATGGAAAGCGGATTTGATTGCTGAAAGTGTCGGCACGATCACTGATCTGCAAGGCGCTGCGCGGAACATTCCCGATGTGGCAGACCGGGCCTCTGAGGAAACCGATCGCGCGCTGGAATTGCGCACACGCGACCGCCAGCGCAAGCTGATCACCAAGATTGAAGCAGCCCTGCGGCGCATTGAAGACGACGAGTACGGCTATTGCGAAAAGACTGGGGACCCGATCTCGCTCAAGCGGCTTGATGCGCGCCCGATTGCGACGATGAGCCTGGAAGCGCAAGAACGCCACGAACGTCGCGAAAAAGTGCATCGCGACGACTGACGGGATTGACCATTTTGCCCAGACACGGTCCAAGACCAACACCAGCCCTGTGCTGGTGTTTTTTTGAGACAGGGACACGTGCTGTCGTGGCCAGACAAAAAGGCGGCGTTCTTTGGATCCTTCCGAAAGCTTAGAGATTACTGTCCTTGGGGCAGGGGTCTCTGGCCTGACCGTGGCCATTGCCTTGGCGCAGCAGGGCTTTCCGGTCACGGTGTGTGAACGCGCCGAGGAGATTACGGACGTCGGCGCAGGTGTGCAAATCAGTCCCAATGGCGCGCGCGTTCTTCATGCGATTGGTTTGGACGAGGCACTCGAGGCCGCAACATTGCGCAATCAGGCCGTCGTTCTGCGCGATGGCTTTGACGGCCGCGAAGTCTTGCGTCTGGCCCTGACTGGCCAGTCACCGGGCAAAGCGGGGTTTCATCTGACCCACCGCGCTGATCTGATTGATATGCTGGCCACAGCCGCACGCGCGGCGGGCGTCAAAATACAGCTGTTGCAACACGTCACTAGCGTTGAGATCGATGCCGATGGCACGCCGGTGTTGCGGATGATCACCGGCGCCCAGCGACGCTGTGATCTGCTGATCGGAGCGGATGGATTAAGCTCGCCAACGCGTCGGGCGATCCACAACGAGATCCAATCCAAGCCCTTTTTCACCGGTCAAGTAGCATGGCGGATGATCGTGCCGTGCGATCCCGATTCACCGGTCGAGGCCAACGTATATATGGGACCGGGCCGTCATCTAGTCAGCTATCCGATGCGCAACCGCAGCATGCGCAATATCGTCGCGGTGGAAGAGCGCGAAGGCTGGGCCGAAGAGGGCTGGAACATTCCCGACGAGCCGACCCGCGTGCAACGCGCGTTTTCCGGTTTTGCGCCCGAAGTGCGCGGCTGGCTGTCGGACGCCCGCGAGGTTTATCTTTGGGGGCTTTTCCGCCACGAGGTTGCTGAGGTTTGGTATAAGGGCCGTGCGGTGATCGTGGGCGACGCCGCCCATCCGAGCCTGCCTTTTCTGGCTCAAGGTGCGAATATGGCGTTGGAAGACGCGTGGCTGCTGGCCAAGGCGATCGGTTCTACTCAGCCGCTCCAGGCCAGTTTCGCCGCTTATCAGGCGGCGAGGCTGCCACGTGTGCGTAAAATTGTATCTGCTGCGAATACCAATGCGAAAGCTTATCATTTGCGTCAAGGTGTGGTGCGAAATTTTGCCCATACAGCTCTGAGACTGACCAATACATACCGACCCGAAATGATGCTGGGCCGGTATAACTGGCTGTATGATTTCGATATAACACGCAGCGAAATCGAGGTCGTCTAAAGCTGATAGGCATCGAAAATACCCATTGTGTCTGGTTTTTGAAACCAGCTTTCAAAAATGGAGGTTCGATGGAGCGAGCAGCCGTTAGTGGTTTCGGACATTTTGTGGCAGCGGCTTGAGGCATATCTTGCACACAAACGCCGTGATGCCGGAGCCTTGCGCAAGCATGATCAGCCGTTTCGGGACGCGGTCTTCTGGCTGCGACGCACTCGGCCTCCCTCGCGCGCACCACTGCCTGCTTTTGGTCACTGGAACAGCCAGTTCCAGCGTGGTTGATTTTTTTGCAAAGGGAGGCGTGGAGACCCCGACCTTGTATATACACTCATTGATCGCACTATGGGTCAAAGGGATTGCCACAAGATCCGTCTCCGAAAAAGAACCGGCATGGGCTGCCAACTTCCCGCTGCTCGGTGGACACCCGATCAGCGAAACGACGGCCGCACAAGATGGAGGACAGCTATTGCTGGCCAACATCCGGCAAGAAGGTGACTTCTGGTATCTAGACATCAACGACCAAGGTGAGTGCCAGAGCCTCAAGGTGCGCCGCGATATCGGGCGGTTGCGCGTCATCAAAGCGCGCGCGGTGATCCGCTGGGCCTCGCGCAGAAGCGCATCGAAGCACGCCTGGCTGGCCCGGATTCGGAAGCGAATGCCGATCTCCAAAAGCAAATAGGATGTTGCGCTATTTCGGTCTTGCGTCGATACTCACGGCGCGCGTCGAATTGCGCTTGCCGAAAGAGATAACCATCACAAATCCGTCCGAATTTCAGAACACTTACACTGCTGCGCGCGATCGATTTCGTCATTTGGCACAAACCACAGGCGGAACGATCGGGTTTGTGGCACACCCGGATGCGAGACAAGACGGCGCAGATATCTATGGGATCGATACCGCGTGGTTCGGTCCGCGCGATGCATCAAACCTATTGGTCATGATCAGCGGAACCCATGGGCCAGAATTGCTGGCTGGCAGCGCCATGCAAAATCTGTGGATGGAGGAATTTGGCCCCAAACGCGCCTCATACACTGCCGTTTTCTTGGTCCATGGCGCCAATCCTTATGGCTGCGCCAAGATACGCCGCACAACTGAAAATAATGTCGATCTCAATCGTAATTTTATTGATTTTGATGCTCTGCCTGCGGGCTCCGCGTTGTCGGAGCGGGTCCAACAGGCCTTATGCAGAGGCGGCACAAAAGGTCCGCAGGCACGTCGCACATTGATCGCCTTACTCTGGCTTGGTTGGTGCCACGGTCTTGGACATGTCAGCAATCAAATCACGGCCGGTCAATATTGGCGACCCGATGGTGTTGGATTTGGTGGCACGAGGCCGGAGTGGGCCCACCAAGAGCTCTGTGCCTTGTGGCGTTGTCATCTCTCACGGGCCAAACGTGTCGCCATTATTGACTGGCACACAGGCATCGGAGACTACGGCGCGCCGTCTTTTTTGTGTTTTGACGCGCCCCAGATGCCAGCGTTTGAGCGGGCCACATCCTGGTGGGGCGACGCGGTCGCACAGAGCGGCGCGCATTACAAAGTGGGCACCCGCCCATCCTATCAAGGATTATTGATCGGTGCGGTGCAGGATATTGCCCATGAATTTGGGGCAGAGACCACCGCCGCGGTGATCGAGTTTGGCACATATGCAAACATGAAGATGCTTGAGGGTTTGGTGTTGGACCGCTGGTTGCAATGCGCTGCATCCAACGCCTCGGACGACATAAAGTTAAAGCGCCAACAGACACTGATGAGGCTTTTTTGTCCTGCTGACCCAAGGTGGCGCCAATCGGTTTTGTCCGAAGGTCGCAAGATCATCGCACAAACTGTCGCAGGATTACAAAATTGGGATGAGGACACATGATTTCCGCAAAATTCGACCATATTGTCGTTACGGTTGCCAACTTGGATCGCGCTGTTGCAGATTTTTCCGATCTGGGATTTGAGGTAACGCGCGGTGGCGCTCATGGGCAGACGGAAATGGCCATGATTGTCTTTGCAGATGGCACCTATATCGAACTGATTTCACTGCGCGCGTCAATGTTGCGCAGACTTCTCAAGTTGGCGGGTCGAATCGGAGTGCTTCACCGTTTGCTTGCCAGAAAACCGGATGTGTATCGGCGCCTGATGTCTTGGTTTGGGCGCGCACCCGGACCAGTGGATTGGTGTATTCGCGTTGCAGATTTGGACGAAACCGTGGCGCATTGGAAAAATGCCGGTCTTTCTTGCCTTGAAAGCGGCACCTTTCACCGCACCCGCCCCGATGGGTTGATCGCCAGATGGCGCTTGGGCAGCTCCGTGGATGTCGACCTTCCCTTTGCTATCGAAGACAGCACTGACGTCAGGATCCGCGTACCTGATGATCCAACTCCAAGCCATCTCAATGGCGCTTTGGGGATCAGATGCCTTCACATTGTACGAGATGATCCCAAAGCTGTCCAAAATGTGTTTGCGGACGCGTTTCCTGCGGCCCCTATCGATGATCAATCGGGGCTCCAATTTGGTCCAACTTGCGTGAAAATCCGCAAAAAGAGCGGAGCCGAGGCACCATTTCAATTGGTGTTGAACTGTAGCGGTCCAGAGCGCCAGCTGATTGCTGCCAATATGCCCTTTCAGTTTTGCCAAGCGTAACGCCTTTCAGCTGCTTCGTATCACAAAGAACGGTCAAAATGCAGTTGCCGAGCCGTTGGCCAACTTTTGGGATTGCCGTGGCGAACTTTCCAATCACCCAGTTTTTGTGTTGGCCCCTTTGCGACGCCAAAGCAAGAATTGTCCTCTTGCGTTTAGAGCGTGTTGTCGCATTTGTTGAAGAGGGCCATTCGCATCGGTCTGCGGCCACGCGGTTTCAAGTTTCGGTGAAGTTCGTGAATGACATGGTCATTCTTAAACGCGAGACGGGTGGGCTGGAGCCGCGTGCCCAAGGTCGAGGTCCTGGTCAGACACAACCTCAGTGTCGCGATGCGCTGTTACCCATTTATTCAATGCGGATAAGCCCACACCCAAATCCGAAGCCACCTGCTTGCGTGGCAGCCCGCTGGTCAGTGCGATCCGCACCGCGTCAGCGCGACATTCGTCCGTCCGTTTCGTTCCCGTAGTTCGTCTCCTTTGCTGCAATAAATGCTATCAAAGGAGCGGCATCAAACCGCGACACGTCCAAGGCTATGCGGGAAGCCGGGTGCTGGTTCCTGTTCTTGCCGCCATATTCCCC
>JBELMC010000101.1:0-9722 GCA_042096155.1 Dinoroseobacter sp. | reverse complement strand
AAACTGGGAAAATTGATGCGGATCAAAGGTGCGCTCAGGGCCGTGACCAGCGCGCTGGGGTCGGTGTCACTGGCCAAATCCAGCCCCGCGCGCCCGTTGGCGGCAAAGCCGTCAAGCTTGGTGAAACCAGCTGTCCATGTTTCGGGCCCAAAGCCGGTATCTGTTACAAGAACAGAAGTTGGCATGTCGTTTGTCATAAGATATACTCCTCGATGCCCAGTTCAAGCGGCATTTGCTTTGGCCTCAGGGTACAAAGCGGCCTTGAAAGGATCCGCGCCCAGACGGCGATAGGCGGCCAGAAAAGTTTCGTCGCGGTCCGTGCGAAGATCAAGATAGGCGAAGATCAGCCGCTCGAGTGCGGGCAAAAGTGCGTCGGCTGAAAAGCCCGGCCCAGCGCGCGCGCCAATCGCGGCGTGTTCTGTGTGATCACCGCCAAGGGTGATCTGATAGTTTTCGACGCCTGCTCGGTCGAGACCCAGAATGCCGATATGTCCGACATGGTGATGCCCGCAGGCATTGATGCAGCCCGAGATCTTGATCTTCAACGCCCCAATTTCATGCTCTAGCTTCAGCGCATCAAACCGGGTCGCGATCTGTTGCGCGATTGGGATTGATCGGGCTGTGGCGAGCGCGCAGTAATCCATGCCCGGGCAGGCGATGATATCGCTGATCAGCCCGATATTCGCAGTCGCCAGCCCGTGGGCTTTCAGTGTGTTGTACACCTTGTTTAGAAACGCGCGTGGAACATGGGGCAGGACGATGTTTTGCTCATGGCTGATGCGCAGCTCGCCATAGGCATAGGTATCGGCCAGGTCAGCCATCACGCGCATTTGGTCCGCAGTGGCATCGCCCGGGGTGGCCCCATGGGCCTTCATGCTGATCGAGACGATTGCGTGATTGGCGTCTTTGTGTGCGGCAACATTTGTATCGAGCCAGCAGCGGAAGCCCGGTTCCAAGATCGGCGCTTGTTTATAGACTGGTGCTTGGGTGAAATCTGGGCTCGTGAACATGGCTTCGATCTTGGCCAATTGCGCTTGATCAATCCCACTGAAAAGTGGACGCCTGGTTTCGAATTCTTCCTGCACAAGCTTCGAAATGCGTTCAATCCCATGCTCATGCACAGTGATTTTGATACGGGCTTTATATTTGTTGTCACGGCGCCCCAGCAGATTGTAAACGCTGACAATGCTTTCGACATACGGCAACAGGTCGGCCATCGGCAGAAAGTCTTTGATGACTTTGCCAATCATTGGGGTGCGTCCCAATCCGCCACCGATACTCACTTGGACCCCTTGTTTGCCGTCCCGCGCGATCAAACGCAGACCGATATCATGGGCTTTGATGACTGCACGATCTGCCGCAGCGCCGGTGACGGCGATCTTAAATTTGCGGCCGAGAAACTGGAATTCAGGGTGATCGGTGGACCATTGGCGCAACAGCTCTGCCACGGGGCGCGGATCGGCAAGCTCATCTGCGGCAGCGCCCGCAAAATGGTCTGCGGTCACATTGCGGATCGTGTTGCCGGAGGTCTGGATCGCATGCAAACCGACCGCAGCCAAAGCATCAAGCATGTCCGGGACATCGCGCAGCTTGGGCCAGTTGTATTGAATATTTTGGCGAGTGGTGAAGTGACCATAGCCCTTGTCCCATGTGTCGGCCAGTGTCGCCAGCACCCGCATCTGAGCGCCGCTCAACGTGCCGTATGGGATCGCGACGCGCAGCATGTAAGCGTGAAGCTGCAGATAAAGACCGTTCATCAATCGCAAGGGCTTGAATTCGTCTTCTGTCAGCGATCCATCGATCCGCCGCTCAACCTGCGCCCGGAATTGCGCATTTCGTTCAGCCAGAAAGGCGCGGTCAAAGTCATTATATTGATACATGAATCAGGCTCCTGGGCGCAGATCGACTTGCTTGCCATGGGGGTAGTTTGATGGGCCGGTGCTGCGGAATTCCTCGCGAAAATGAATCGGCTCAGGTCCGTTTGGCCCGGGCTGGGCATCTGCCAAATAGACGCCGACCAAGGTGTCGGACTTCTGTTCGGCGTGTGTTAGACGGCGTTTGGCGTCAGCCTCCTCTTCCAGCAAAACGGCCTGAGATAATGCGCGCGACCAAGTGCCCGCTGCGGTCAGATAGACCACATCGCCGTCTAAAAGCGTGTTGGCCGTCAGCACTTTCGGCGTGAAATTCTGGCTCATTGTGCGATCTCCTGAAGCGCGGGCAGGGCCCATGCGGCGCGGCGTGGGCTGAGGCCATAAAGCAGCACCGCAGGGCCTTTGCATTGGGCGGCCGTCTCTGGCAGTTCCGCCAAGGTGGTGGCGCGAACCTGTTGGTCGGCCCGGCTGATGTTTTCGACGATGGTCACCGGCGTATCGCCGCGCGCGCCGTGCATCATCAGACGCCCTTGCAGATAGCGGCTGCCTTTCTTTGCCATATAGATCGCAGCAATTGCGCCTGGTGCAGATAGGCTGCGCCAGTCTTGCTCTGCAAAACCGGCGACATCGTGACCGGTCAGGAATCGCAGATCCGTGTTGCGCCCGCGCTTGGTCAGACTCTGTCCAATAACGGCTGTCGCGACAGATGCGGCTGTCAGCCCAGGCACGATAGTCCATGGGATCTGCGCCGCATCGAGCGCTTCGATCTCTTCGTCCAAGCGGCCATAAATGGTCGGATCGCCAGATTTCAGGCGCACCACTTGCGCGCCGCTGATGGCATGTTCGATCATCAGCGCGTGGATATGCTCTTGCTGGGTTGAAGGGCCAAAGCCGGTTTTGCCAACATGGATCAACGTCGCTTCGCGACGGGCGAGTTCCAAGATGTCCGGGCTGACGAGTTGATCATGGATCACAACATCGGCTTCATCAATCCATTTGCGCGCTTTCAGGGTCAACAGCTCTGGGTCGCCGGGGCCCGCGCCGACGAACGCGACTTTGCCTTGGGTGGTTTTGGCTTTCATGTGCTGGGCCAGGAGTGTTTCCAGCGCGTCTTGCGCGCCGTCTGCGCCTGCATCTGAAAACGCCGCAGGACCTGTGCCGAAATAATAATCGCGCCAGAAATCGCGGCGTTTGCGCCCCATTGGCAAGGCTTCGGCCCGGCGGCGGAACGCTTTGCCGACCCGGGCAAGCGCACCCAGTGCGGGCGACAACTTGGCCTCGAGATCCGCTTTGATCGCACGCGCCAAGACCGGGGCCGCCCCCTCTGTTCCGATTGCGACGGTCACCGGATCACGGTCCACGATTGCAGGAGTTATAAATTGGCTGTCCTGTAAATTGTCGACCAGATTGACCAACGCGCCATCAGCGCGGGCCAGTGCCGCGATCCGCGCATCCTCGGCGCTATCCTCGGTGGCGGCGTAGGCAAGAGCTGCGCAGAGCGCATCACCGGGGGCGAAACGGCGCGCGATCAGGGTCAGTTTCTGCGCCAGGGCCCATTCACGGATTATTGCTGCGGGTTCAGGCGTGATTACGGTGACGCGTGCTTGGGTTTTGAGCAACAAGCGCAGTTTGGCGCAGGCCGCGTCTCCGCCTCCCGCCAACACGATACGCCGTCCGGCGGTATCCAGAAAGATCGGAAAATGTTGCATGGCGCACCTTGTGACTAGCTTCCACCAGAATATAGAATAAAATTCTTAACATGTGCAGATATAAGAGAAATTAAGGAATACTGTTTGCATAACTAGATATTTCAGTGATAAAAATCCAAAACCGCAGGAGAATTGGAATGACTGTCCGCATTGATGCTACAGACCGGAAAATCCTTTCCGAATTGCAAGACGACACGACCCAAAGTCTTGACGAAATTGCGCGCAAAGTGGGGTCATCAAAGACACCTGTGTGGAACAGAATCAAAAAGTTGCGCGATGCAGGCGTGATCCGATCTGAGGTCGCCGTGCTTGATCCGGTCAAGCTGGGATTCGATGCCTGTTTTTTTGTGTTGATCCGCACCTCCGAACACGAGGCCGATTGGCAAGACAAGTTTCTGGCCACCTTGATGGCCCGCCCGGAGGTGCTCGAAGCGCATCGGCTGGCAGGGGATATCGATTACATCCTGAAGGTCCAGGTTGAAAATGCGCGCGCTTATGACGTGTTCTATCAAGCGTTGATTTCTGAAGTGCGGATTTTCAATGTCACTGCATTGCTGAGCATGGAAGAGATCAAGAGTACCCAGGCGCTGCCACTTTAGACACGAACCATAAGGCGGCTCAGCCCGTGGAAATGATAGGCATTGGCGTAAAGGGGTGTTTCGCACAGCGTCAGTTTCGGGCAACGCTCAAACAGGATTGGCAACGCGCGGGTCAGCTCCAGGCGTGCCAATGGGGTGCCAACGCAAAAGTGCAGGCCGCCGCCAAAGCTCATATTTGCTTTGATGGGGCGGGCCGGATTGAACTGTGCAGGGGCATTGACAAAAGCAGGATCGTGGTTGGCGCTGGCTAACAGCAGTCCGACCTGATCACCACGCTGGAACTGATGGCCAAATAACGTCATTTCGTCATAGGCATAGCGGGTGAACAGATGCAGCGGCGGATCGAAACGCAAGGTCTCTTCAATTCGGGCCTCGATGCCATCACGCGGGGCGGCCTCGCCGTGTTCAAGCAGCGTTTTGACAGCATTTCCGATGCTGTGGACGGTGGCCTCATGACCGGCATTCAACAGCAGAATACAAGTGGTTATCAGCTCAGGCGTTGAAAGTTTTTCGCCGTCCTGTTCTGCGGCAATCAGGTGGGTGATCAGGTCGTCACGTGGATCCGAACGGCGGGCAGCGACATATTCGGTTAGAAAAGCAGTGAATTCGGCTGCGGCGGTGGCGGCGGCATTCTCGTCGGCCCGGGTGCGTCCGGCCATGTAAACCGATACCATTGCATTGGACCAGGCCAGCAATTGGTCGGACATCGATTCTGGCACGCCAAGCAGACGCGCAATGATAATCACAGGTATCTTTTTGGCGAAGGCCGACAAAAGGTCGAAATCACCCGCAGGGAAGGCATCAATCAGCTGATGGGCGAGGGCGTCGATCTCGGGGCCAAGACCCGCAATGCGGCGTGAGGTAAACGCCCGCAGCACAAGACCGCGCAGCCGCGTGTGGCGCGGCGGTTCGAGCTCCAGCATGGAATGTGCTTCAACCGCATAGAAGGGCGCAAGATGGTCAGGAAACGCAATCGGGTCTGTCGGTTCGCGACCAAAGCGGCGATCGCGAAGCAACGCGTTGACCGCGCGGGCCGTGGTGGCCATCGGCAGTGCGTAATCGTCCCAAAACACCAGATCCCCGGCGCTGCGAATCCGGTCGTAAAACCGATAAGGGTTCTGCACAAACGTAGGGTCCGTTGGGCTTTGACTGAAATGCTGCATCTTTGATGTTTTTTGCGCTCCGCAAAACGCGGCGTCTAAAATGAAACCGCGTTGCAGGTTTGCAAGGTTTTGCAGGTCCGTCAATCAGTACGGGGGCGCTGTTTGGACAGACTGTAATATGCCTTTATGATGTTGCGAGACACGTGAAAGGTTCAGACGTCACACGCAAAGCGCCTTACGACAGCTCAACCAGCAGGTCTTTGGCGTCGATTTGACCCGCAGGTCCGACATGCACTGCCTTGATGACCGCATCGCGGTCGGCGTGGATCCCAGTTTCCATTTTCATCGCTTCGATGGTTAGCAACAGATCTCCTGCCTTGACCTTTTGGCCCGCCTGCACTGCAACAGTTGCCACAACCCCCGGCATTGGCGCACCGATATGGTTGGCATTTCCAGCTTCTGCTTTGGCCCGTTTGCCTGCGTTTGATGTCACCTTTCGGTCTGCCACTCGGATCACGCGAGGTTGACCGTTCAGCTCAAAAAATACTTTTGATTCGCCATCTTCGGTCGTGTCTGCGACCGCTTGCATTCGGATCACAAGCCTCTTGCCAGGGTCGATTTCGGCCTCAATTTCTTCGCCTGGCGTCATCCCGTAAAAGAACGTGTTGGTCGGCAGGGTGCGGACGGGCCCATAGGTGCGATGGCGGCCCATATAGTCGAGAAAAACTTTAGGATACATCAGGTATCCATTCAGATCCTCGTTATCGACGGCTTTGCCCTCTAACTGCTTGGACAGATCGGCGCGGCATTTTTCCAGATCGACAGGCGGCAAATGCGCACCTGGTCGATCGGTTGAGGCCTTTTCACCCTTTAAAATCTTGTTCTGGATTGGCTTTGGCCACCCCCCCGGAGGCTGCCCCAGCGCACCGTTCATCATCTCAATCACGCTGTCTGGGAACACGACATCGGTCTTGGGATCTTCCACGTCTTTCTGGCTGAGGCCCTGAGAAACCATCATCAAGGCCATGTCTCCGACCACCTTTGAGGATGGAGTCACCTTTACGATATCGCCAAACATCTGGTTCACATCAGCATAGGCCTGTGCGACTTCGTGCCAACGCTCTTCAAGCCCCAAGGAGCGCGCTTGCGCTTTGAGGTTGGTGAACTGACCGCCGGGCATCTCATGGAGATAGACTTCAGAGGCGGGCGCTTGCAGGCCACTTTCGAAGGCCGCGTAATGGGCACGCGCGGCCTCCCAGTAGTTGCTGATCTCGCGGATTGCGGCAATGTCCAAACCAGTATCGCGATCCTGACCTGACAGCGACTCGACAATCGTGCCCAGCGTCGCCTGCGAGGTATTGCCTGACAGCGCGTCCATCGCGCAATCGACGGCGTCCACTCCCGCTTCTGCGGCCGCCAGAATGGTCGCGCTGGCGATGCCGGCCGTGTCGTGTGTATGGAAGTGTATCGGTAAATCCACTTCTTCTTTCAGAGCTTTGACCAAAACCCGTGCCGCAGCCGGTTTCAGCAAGCCAGCCATGTCTTTCAGGCCCAGAACGTGGGCGCCCGCGGCTTCTAGATCTTTGGCCATGCCGACATAGTATTTCAGATCATATTTGGCGCGGTCCGGGTTCAGGATGTCTCCGGTATAGCAAATCGTGCCTTCGCAGACTTTGTTCGCCTCTTGCACGGCATCCATCGCGACGCGCATGTTCTCGACCCAGTTCAGGCTGTCAAACACCCGGAACACATCGACACCGGTTTGCGCGGCCTGACGGACAAATTCCTGCACGACATTGTCGGGATAATTGGTATAGCCCACGCCGTTCGAAGCCCGAAGCAACATCTGTGTCATCAGATTTGGCATCGCTTTGCGCAAGTCGCGCAGGCGCTGCCAGGGGCATTCTTGCAAGAAGCGATAGGCCACATCAAAGGTCGCGCCGCCCCAGCATTCGACGGAAAACAGCTGCGACAGGTTGCTGGCATAGCTTGGTGCCACTCGGATCATATCGATCGAGCGCATCCGCGTGGCCAATAAAGACTGGTGACCATCGCGCATTGTCGTGTCGGTAATCAGCAGCTGCTTTTGGGCTTTCATCCAATCGGCAACTGCCTGCGGCCCACTTTGTTCCAACAAATCACGCGTACCAGGAGGGGGGGGATCCATCCGAAGCTTGGGCGGTTTCGGCATCCGCAGGTCTGCGGGCGGCTTTGGGCGCCCTTCGGTTTCGGGATGACCATTGACCGTTATATCGGCAATATAAGTCAGGATCTTGGTGGCCCTGTCACGGCGCTTGCGGAATTGGAACAGGTCGGGCGTCTCGTCGATAAACTTGGTGTGGTACGTGTTGTTGAGAAAAGTTTCGTGCTTCAGCAGGTTTTCGACGAACGCAATATTGGTTGAGACCCCACGAATACGGAATTCGCGCAGGGCTCGGTCCATCCGGGCAATGGCCGCCTCAGGGGTTTGCGCCCATGCTGTCACTTTCGTCAAAAGACTGTCGTAATAGCGGGTAACGATACCACCGGAATAGGCGGTGCCGCCATCAAGACGCACGCCCATCCCCGTAGCCGAGCGGTAGGCTGTAATGCGGCCATAGTCAGGGATAAAGTTGTTCTGCGGATCTTCGGTTGTGACGCGGCATTGCAACGCGTGGCCATTCAGACGCACGTCATATTGGCTGGCTTTGCCCGTGGCCTCTGCCAGCGCTTTGCCTTCCGCGATCTTGATTTGGGCTTGGACGATGTCGATGCCTGTGACCTCCTCTGTCACAGTGTGTTCGACCTGGACCCGCGGATTAACCTCAATAAAATAAAATTCTCCGGAATCCATATCCATCAAAAATTCGACGGTACCGGCGCATTCATAATTCACATGGGCGCAAATTTTTCGCCCCAGCTCGCAAATCCGTTCGCGTTGGGTTTCCGAAAGATATGGCGCGGGGGCGCGTTCCACGACCTTTTGGTTGCGCCTCTGGACAGAGCAGTCGCGCTCCCACAGGTGGTAGATACTGCCATGAGTATCGCCAAGAATCTGGACTTCGACATGGCGGGCGCGCATGATCATCTTCTCGAGATAGCCCTCACCATTGCCGAACGCGGCTTCGGCTTCACGGCGGCCTTCGCGGACTTTTTCCTCGACCTCGTCTTCGGACAGGATCGGGCGCATGCCACGACCACCGCCTCCCCAAGACGCTTTGAGCATCAGCGGATAGCCCACCTTGGTGGCCTGTTTCTTGATTGCGGCCATATCATCGCCCAGGACTTCGGTGGCTGGGATGACGGGCACCCCTGCCGCAATGGCAACGCGCCGCGCAGAAGCCTTGTCACCAAGGGCGCGCATGGTGGCGGCTTTGGGGCCGATAAAGGTGATGCCATTGGCTTCGCACGCATCCACAAAGTCGGGGTTCTCTGACAGCAAACCATAGCCTGGATGGATTGCATCGGCTTGACAGGCTTTGGCGACACGGATGATTTCGTCGATGCTGAGATAGGCGGCGACGGGGCCCAAGTCTTCGCCGATCTTATAAGCCTCATCGGCTTTGAACCGGTGCAAACTCAGCTTGTCCTCTTCCGCATAGACCGCGACTGTTTTCTTACCCAATTCGTTGGCAGCGCGCATCACGCGGATGGCGATTTCGCCACGGTTGGCGATGAGGATTTTTTTGAAGTCAGTCATAACTGCGGGCCTTGTTTTTCGTATCAATTTATTCGTGGTATTTAAGCGAGGCTTGCCGGTTTCGCGCTTGTGTAGGACTGGATCGCGAGTTGGTCCTGGAGCGCCGATAGGCTGTTTGCGCCGATCTGGCTCATATTCGACACCATGTCATCGCGCAGCAGGCGGATCAGATGTGCGGGTCCCTTGGCTTCAAGGGCGGCAACGGCGAAATGAAACGCGCGCCCGAGCATGACGAAATTTGCCCCCAGCGCCAGCGCGCGAAGAATGTCCAGACCAGAATTGATGCCACTGTCGAAAATCAGCGGTGCATTGGGCACGGCGGCGCGGACCCGCGGCAGCACGTCGATTGCGGCTACGGCGCCGTCGAATTGCCGCCCTGAATGGTTCGAGACCCACAAGGCATCCACGCCCGCTTGCATCAAGGCTGCGGCATCCGAGGGGTCCATCACGCCTTTGACGATCAGGTTGCCGTGCCATTCGGCGCGCAGCTGTTCCAGATCGGTCCAATCAGGCGCGCCGCGGATCAAATAGCCTGCATGCGCCGTTGACTCTTTGCTGCGCCGATCGTTGAGATAACTTTCAGCCAGGCGCAGGCGGGGTGTGCCCATACGCAATGTACCCAGCGCCCAGGCGGGATGTTTGGCGATGTCCCACAATTTGGCAGGGGTGACGCGCGGCGGAATTGTCAGGCCTGCACGCAACTGGCGCTCGCGGCGCGAGGGGGCGGGCACATCGACGGTGACCACCAATGTGCGAAACCC
>JBELMC010000100.1:0-9752 GCA_042096155.1 Dinoroseobacter sp. | reverse complement strand
TCTATAGTTTTGGGACGGGTCGGAGGGGCGGTCTTGGACTTTCTTTTGCATGAAGGGATACGGCGGCTTGGGTCGGACAATATGCGGCTCAAGGTCTCGGCGCTAATGGATTTGGGGCGGATCGAACGGGTTCTGCATCGGTGCAAATTACGGTCACGGTTCGGACGACGAGGCTACTTGGGGCCCATGATGCTGGTCCGCTGTCTGCTGCTGAGCCAATGCTTGGACGGTCGGATCAAAAGCTTAAGGATCGCCTGAAGGTTCGGCTGGATGTCATGCGGTTCGCAGAGCGCGATCTGCATGGAGATCGTCCTGACGCGACCACAGATATTCGGTTCCGCACTGCGATTGTCGCAGCTGGCGCCTATCCCAGCACAGCCAATCGCGCAGCGATCCAAGGCAAGCATCGCCACGGGATCCTGCGCAAAGCGGCCCGAGGGCGCCCTCTGCGCGGGTCGAAAAAGCGGTTCAACAAGTTGCTCGCAAAACGCCGCTTTCACATCGAACACGTGTTTGGAGCTGGTAAAAGCCTGTTCGGCCGGGACAGAGCGCGATATCTAGCAGCGCGAAAACGCACACCCAAAGGGCCATGACCGCCATCGCCAAGACCCTTCTCAAAGCCGCCAACACGATCCAGCTGACAGCAAATGCGATACACCTGATCACCTGAGTGATTGCAAAACCCTGTTCCAAGGGAAGGCCAAAATCGTCTCAAAAGTCTCAGAAATCCAGCCAGACCTTCAAAGCCCGCTCCCGTTTCGGATCGCTTACCCTATGACACTGGCCGATCCGCAGGCACCTCAAAAGGAGCAGTGGATCGTAGTCCCGCCACCCAAACCGCCCCAAACCGCGCTTGAGAATGTGACCTGCCCCCGGAAGCCTCCCGCACTTTGATTTAGAGTTCGCTCAACCTTTTGAAGGAGCAAACACATGCGAAAAAGCCGTTTTACGGAAGCCCAGATCATTGGGATGATCAAAGAACAGGAAGCAGGGATGCCGACCGCGGAGGTGTGCCGCAAGCACGGTCTCAGCCAAGGCACGTTCTACAAATTCAAATCCAAGTACGGCGGCATGGAAGTTTCCGACGCGGCCAAGCTAAAGGCCTTGGAAGATGAAAATGCCAAGCTGAAGCGTCTGCTCGCGGATCAGATGCTGGACAACGTCGTGTTGAAGGACTTGCTGGGAAAGAGCTGACGACGCCAAGCGAACGGCGTGATGCAGCGCTCAGGGCGATGCGGGAACATGATATCTCGCAGCGTCGGGCGTGCAGGCTCGTTGGTGTCGACCCCAAAACTGTCAGACGCGAACGCCCGCCTGACACCCCAGAGATCAGAGCAGAGATGAAGGCCGTCGCTGCCAAACGGCGCCGGTTTGGCTATCGCAGGATCGGGGTGATGCTGGAGCGTAAAGGGATGATCATGAACCACAAGAAACTCTATCGGCAATACACCGAGGAAAAGCTGGGCGTCCGGCGAAGACGGGGTCGAAAACGGGCGCGTGGATCGCGGACGCCGATGCCTCAAGCGCTGCGGCCAGGCGAACGTTGGTTTCTGGATTTCCTGTCCGTCACGTTCGGACGTTACGCAGGTTCCGCATACTGGCGGTCAATGATGATTGCTGTCGTGAGAACCTGTGCCTGATAGCTGACACCAGCATATCTGGTGCCCGAGTGGCGCGGGAACTAGATGCGCTGGTTCGCATCTATGGCAAGCCCGCCAGCATTGTCAGCGACAATGGGACAGAGTTCACCAGTCGGGCCATTCTGAAATGGGTCAACGACAACGACAACGAGTGGCACTACATCGATCCGGGCAAGCCGCAACAGAACGCCTTCATCGAGTCATTCAATGGCAGCCTCCGGGACGAGTTGCTGAACGAGGAGATGTTCGACAGCCTAGAAGACGCCCGACGAAAATTGGCGCTCTGGCGATATGACTACAACAACGTCAGGCCGCACTCATCGCTCGGCAACCAGACACCCGCAGAAGCGCGTCGGACGCTCGAGCAATTTGAGGGCTCCGCGCCCGACGCGCTTGCCCAAACCGACCACGAAGAATATGAAAACCAGACCCGCAAACTCTCGTTATAAATGAGGGAGCCTCGGGGGGCAGGTCAAATGGGCAAAAAACCCCCGCCAATCCATCCGCGCAGCGATCTTGGTCGGCACATTGTCAGCCCCGAGCCGATCCGCAGCATCGCGCAAAACGGGTCCACGACTCCGTCTTTGAGATCCTGTTGAAACCCTTCAAGCTACAGACAGTTCAGGGAATTCCGTTTCTACGCAAGAGGTCTCAAAAAAGGTGCACGACATCTTTGAAAAAGCCTGCCAGTTTTGTCTGGGCCAAACCTCGAACGGGCTAATTTAAAAACGCGTGTCGCGCTTGTCGGAAATCGGCACCGTATGTACGTGATACTTATGCGCAGATCAGAGCTTTGCGGACCAGCTGACCGATGCGCGCTTGCGAGTATAAAACTCGCCCATCAGTCCGAGCATCATAAACGCGATAGCCACATAGAGCGGATAAGTCGCTGAGCTGTTGAGCGGATAATAATTGATAAATGTGTGGCCGCGGGCTTGGTCAATCGTGTGAAACAGCGGATTCCAGCTAAAGACGGCTAACATCGAGCTCGGTAGCTGATTTGCGACGAACATTTTGCCTGATAAAATCATATTTGCCCGGGAAAAAACCGTTGTCGCGAGTTTGGTGACATTCGGCGACCAGGGCTTTATCGCCAAGAAAACCATTCCGATGGCGACACCTGCGAGCCATGCGAGCAAGACCATTTCCATAGCGCCCACGGGATCATAGATCGTAATCGACTGAAAAGCGAGATGGTAGACTCCCAGCACGACGACCATCGACAACATTTGCGTATAGAGTGAAGAAAGCGCTGCGGCGCAGACCGCAATCATAGTGTTCATCGTGCGGTGTTTCATCATCGGCGAGGTCGGTCCTTCCGAACCAACGACCGCTGCCATCGCTTTGGTATGTGTCATAAACAGGAAGATGCCGGTCATAATGTACAGCAAAAAATCACCCCGGATTGCGGCGCCGCGGATCCCTAGAATACTGAACATCACGAAGAATGCGGCCACAAAGATCACGGTTTGCAATATGTTCATCAGCAAACCAACGATCGCGTTGTCGTGGTTCTTGCGCACCTCGCGAACAGTGGCGTGATAAATTAGCTTCAGTGTTTTCATCCCGAGGGTGAAATTGCTACTACTTTCCGGAGCTCTGAACATATGGGCGACCCGCTCTTGCAGCTGACGATATTTCTTGAGGGTGGGCATAAAGCAAAACCTGTCTACCTGCGGTTTGCGGCATTATACCAGATCAAAGACGGTTTCTTCCTCACCCCAAATCAAATGGTAAAAATCAATGTACACGACAATGATGCCAATTCTAAGGCAGCTTGCATTGCAAGCCGGTGCAAAAATCATGGAGATCTACGAGGCCGATGATTTTGATGTGCGGCTCAAATCTGATGACAGCCCAGTGACTGCAGCTGACGAAGCCGCCGATGCGATTATTACAACCGGGCTTGCCAAGGCATTTCCAGACATTTTGTGCGTCACCGAAGAGCAGGCGACCAGCCACACAAAATTTGCCGATGCTTTCTTCATTGTTGATCCGCTTGATGGTACGCGGGAGTTTATCAACAGGCGAGGCGATTTCACCGTAAACATCGCTTATGTCGAAAGTGGTATCCCCATCCGAGGGGTTGTATATGCGCCTGCGCGGCGGCGGTTATTTTATACCCGTCCAGACGGCAAGAGCGTTGAAGAAAAAGGGATATTATCTTTAGATATACCAGGGATCGCAACCGAAATCAGCGTGGCCGAACCTGATAGAGCGGGCCTGACGGTGGTTGCAAGCAAGTCTCATCGCGACGCAGCAACCGACGCTTATATCGCAGAATATCCGGTCAAACATATGACCTCGGCAGGATCGTCATTGAAGTTCTGCCTCGTTGCAACCGGCGAGGCTGATTTTTACCCACGTTTGGGTCGTACGATGGAATGGGATACCGCAGCAGGTGATGCTATTCTGCGGGGTGCAGGGGGACAGATGGTCCGCTTTGACGATCATTCTCCTTTTGTTTATGGCAAAGCGGACTATGAAAATCCGTTCTTCATCGCTTTTGCGCCTGGTATTGAATTGAAACCTGCTTGATGTCTGTCATCGTTGTGATTCCTGCTCGCTTCGCATCGTCCCGTTACCCGGGAAAGCCCTTGGTTGCATTGACCGGGGTGACTGGCGAGGCCAAGGCTCTGATCCAAAGATCCTGGGAAGCTGCCGTCGCTGCCAAAGGGGTCGACCGAGTGGTTGTGGCAACAGATGACACGCGGATCCGGGACGCTTCGGAGGCATTCGGCGCCGAGGTTGTTATGACCTCAGAAGCGTGTTCAAACGGGACTGAGCGGTGCGCTGATGCTTTGAATCGTCTCGGCATGACGCCAGAGATCGTCGTAAACCTGCAAGGAGACGCACCCCTGACCCCGCCTTGGTTCGTCGAGGATCTTGTCCGCGCTTTGCGGCAAACGCCGGATGCGGATGTTGCGACACCCGTATTGCGCTGTGATGGGCGTGCTCTCAACGGGTTTCTGGCGGACCGAAAGGCAGGTCGCGTTGGAGGGACAACAGCTGTTTTTTCTAACGATAAAACAGCGCTCTACTTCTCGAAAGAGGTGATCCCCTATACCGGCAGCAAATATGCGGATCATATCCCAACACCTGTGTTTCATCATGTCGGCGTCTATGCGTACCGACCTGAGGCCTTGCGCAAATATACTGAGTTTTCCATCGGACCGCTGGAAGTCCTTGAAGGGCTGGAGCAGTTGCGTTTCATGGAGAATGATCGCCGCGTTCTATGTGTAGAAGTCGATGGCAAAGGACGTGTGTTCTGGGAACTTAACAACCCTGAGGATGTTCCGTTGATCGAGTCGATGTTGGTCGAAATGGGACAACCCTAGATGCTCGTTTCTGTCATTGTGCTCAGCTCCGGGCGCGGTGACTTTCTGCGCCGAGCGCTACAAAGTCTTCGATTTCAAAGTTACACGCCATTCGAGGTGATTGTCGTAGGTGATTCTGAGGCGGACGCTGCAATTAAGGCGCTCGACCTTCAGAATAAAACGATCTTTGTGCCCTTTGATTTCCCAAATGTTGCTGCGGCGCGCAATGCCGGGCTGGCCGTTGCGCAAGGAGAGGTCACAGCCTTCATGGACGACGATTCTGTGGCAGAGCCCCATTGGCTCAGCGGTTTGATGCAGGGGTTTGAGGCGCCAGGGGTCCAGATCGTTGGTGGTTTTGTCCGCGCGCGCAACGGGATCAGCTATCAGTGGCGCGGTGAAACAGTCTCGTGCATTGGCGCCCACGTACCGCTCGATTTACCTGACGATCAAATCAGCTATATCACCGCCACCTCAGAAACCACCCCGGAGGTCATCGGTACGAACTGCGCCTATCAAACTCAAGTGTTAAAGGATATTGGCGGTTTTGACCCAGGCTTTGCGTACTTTCTCGATGAAAGCGATGTGAACTACCGCTTGGGTCATACCGGGGCAGTCACTGCGATTGTTCCTTGGGCGCAAGTACATCACGGCTTGGCGCCAACGGGCCAACGTGACCGCGACAATGTTCCGAAATCGCTGGCCCGGATGGCACACTCGCTGATGCTGTTTTTAAAAAAGCACGCAGACTCCAAACGGCACGATTTTGCGCTTCAGCAGTTTCGGCTTGATCAGCGGATCAAGCTTCTGCGGCATATGCAGGCTGGGCGCCTGACACCGGGCGATGTCCTGAAACTGCTGGCCAGTTTCGATCAGGCGACCGGTGCTGCACCAGTAGCAATCCCATCTGAGGTACGACCTACAGCACAACGCGATGTCATTCGTCTATACAAGGACCATTCCACACTGGACGCAGTCTCCTTTGTCGTTTGGCCTTGGCAGCGTGACATTGCTGTTGATCGCGCAATCAAGGCCGCGAAAAGAGGTTGTGTCGTGACTGTATTCGAGTTGTCGCCTTCGACGCTATTTCATCGCGTATGGTTTGATCCGCGTGGGTTTTGGGTTCATCGGGGCGGTATTTGGGGCCGATCGGACCGGTCATCGGCCCTTGTTCAGTTCATGCGCCGCGAGAGACGCGTCGCGCTCGAAACCAACATGCGCACGCTGTCTCGGAACTTTGGCGATCTGATTTTCCTGTGAATGGTGATTTTTATCTCCAAATATTTTACAACGTCTTTGCATTTGACCAATTTCTTTACGATACTGTATCAGATGAGCGCCTTTTGGGTATGTTCGGTATAGTTTTTAAGACTTTGCGGTGTTCAACAGAACTACAACACACAGCTTATAAATAATTTTGGCATACCGAAAAATGACATCCCGCAATGTTTCCAAAGCAATTTTCCCCGTCGCTGGTTTGGGTACGCGGTTTTTACCGGCGACCAAGTCGGTACCGAAAGAGATTATGACCCTGATCGACCGGCCGTTGATCCAATATGCAATCGATGAAGCCCGTGAGGCCGGGATCGAGGAATTCATTTTTGTAACGTCGCGCGGCAAAGGGGCATTGGAAGACTATTTTGACGAGGCTCCGACGCTGGCGGAAAGCTTGCGAAAAAGGGGCAAGACCGAGCTTTTGAAAAGCCTCGATGCCACAAACATGGACAGTGGCGCAATCGCCTATGTCCGTCAGACCCGGGCACTGGGTCTAGGTCATGCCGTATGGTGCGCTCGCCGCTTGATCGGCGACGAGGCCTTCGCGGTGATCCTGCCTGACGATGTCATTCAAGGTGAGCCGGGATGTCTTAAGCAAATGGTCGAAGCCTACCAAGAAACTGGTGGAAATATGGTTGCCGCAATGGAGGTCAGCGAAGACCAAACCTCAGCTTACGGCATTATCGATATCAAAGAAGACATGGGCCATATGGTTTCGGTGCACAACATGGTCGAAAAACCTAAGCTGGGTACTGCGCCGTCAAATTTAGCCGTAATTGGTCGTTATATTCTGTCGCCAAACGTTCTGACCGCGCTCGACGGCGCAGCTTCAGGTGAAGGCGGTGAAATTCAGCTAACCGACGCAATATCAAACCAGTGTCATGATCACGGTGATGTCTATGGGTTCCGGTTCACGGGTCGGCGGTATGATTGCGGTTCGAAGGCTGGGTTTTTACAGGCAACAATTGCATTCGGGCTGGAACGTCCCGATTTACGCAAAGAGCTTTGCTCTTACCTAGACGAAATTATGGCTGTTCGTGACAGTGGCAAATGATCTGCCAACTGGGCCATGTCTTCTTGACCTGTCTCGTCTGGCATCGCGGTTGCCGCGTGCGTCATTGACCGGGATTGACCGCGTTGAACGCGCTTACCTGAGATTTCTGCTGAGCCGCAAAAGCCCTGTTTGGGGTTTGGTGCCGTCTCGCCTGGGTTATCTGTTATTGGATCGAACAGGCCTTTTGGCCTTTGCTGAGCTTTGTCAAGATACGCGACAATTGCTGGCTCCTGACTTTGTTTCACGCGTCATGCACCGCAACAATCCAGATCGTGCAGCGGTTGAAAGTACAATCCGGGCATCGAGCATTGACAGGGTACCGCGTTGGAACTTGCAGCGTTTGATCGCCAGACATTTGACGGAACAAGGGTGGTACCTGAATACAGGGCACAGCAATTTGACGGGCCATATGTTGACCACTTGTAAAAGCGCAGGACTGAAAATCGCCGTGGTAGTTCATGATACGTTACCTTTGGATTATCCAGAATATATGCGTCCTGACTCGGTTCCAAAGTTTCGTAAGAGTATTGCGGCAGTTGCGCATCATGCAGATGTGGTAATCCATCCAACCGAGACCTCGCGGCGCAGTGCTGATAGTCATCTCGCACAACTGGGGCGAGTACCCGTTGGCATTCATGCCCCTATTGGTGTTGATTATGTTCCTGCCGATTTACATGCGCTGCCTCAGAAATTACGAGGCTTAGAGAAGATATTTGTGAGCGTGGGGACGCTTGAGCCCCGTAAAAACCATGGACTGCTGCTCGATCTATGGGAGGCATTGGCCACCGAACGCGCAGGTTTCGACATGCCTCATTTGGTTCTGGCTGGCGCGCGGGGATGGCATCCACCAAGCTTTTTTGCGCGGCTAGAAGCCTCGCCTCTTTATGGAACATATATCCATGAAGCAGCTGGTTTATCCGACGCCGCCATCGCGGCCCTATACGAAAAATCCACAGCGCTTTTGTTTCCTAGCTTTGCCGAGGGTACCGGTTTGCCGCCGATCGAGGCGGCGACCCACAATTGCCCGATAATTTTGGGCGATTTGCCTGTATACAAGGAAACACTGGGCCGTTTACCCGTTTACGTCAGCCCTATGGATATGTATTCTTGGTTGCGAATAATTAATAAAAATCTCGCAGGATCGTTGCCTGACGCTCCGATGCCAATGTTTGTGGCACCAGACTGGCAAAGCCATTTCGACATCGTTTTTCCTGACGGGTAGGGCAGTCACAGGACCTTCGGTGCAAATCGGGGGGCATACGGATAAAGGCGCGTGGCGTTGGGCGTTTTAGATCAATATAAGCTTCGACTGGAACGTAAGCGCTGGCTTCTGCGCGCCTATCGCAAAAGTCGACAATTGTCCGTTTTGGCTGATCGCACGGGTCAGATCCGAAAGAACGATATCTTGTTGTTCTCGACTCTGCGGAATGAGCAAATTCGCCTGCCTTATTTCTTTGAGTACTATCGCAAGCTTGGCGTGAATCACTTCCTGATGGTTGATAACGCGTCGAGCGATGATTCAGATGCGTGGCTGATTGACCAGCCCGATGTGTCCTTATGGCAAACGTCTTCCAGCTACAGGCGCTCTCGGTTCGGAGTTGATTGGTTGAATTGGTTGCAGCGCACCTATGGCCACAACCACTGGACTTTGGTCGCAGATGTGGATGAATTTCTTGTCTATCCATTTTGCGATACCCGGTCTCTGGAGGCGCTCACGGACTGGATGGATGCGTCGTCAGTCAGGTCGTTCCCAGCCATGCTCTTGGATATGTACCCAAAGGGACCGATTGACGCTCAAAAATATGCGGAAGGTCAAAATCCGTTGGAAATTGCCAGTTGGTTTGACAGCGGAAATTACCAAATACAAAAGAATGAAAAATACGGTAACCTGTGGATCCAAGGGGGCCCAAGGGCACGTGTGTTCTTCGCCGATCAGCCTCAGCGTGCCCCAGCGTTGAACAAGACACCCCTGGTCAAATGGAAGCGCAGCTATGCTTACGTCGACAGCACGCATATGTTGCTGCCGCGTGGGCTAAATCAAGTATATCTGGAGTATGGCGGCGAGCGGATCTCGGGCTGTATGCTCCATCCTAAGTTTTTGAATACATTTGTCGAAAAAAGCGAGGAAGAAATACGCCGTCAGCAACACTATCGAAAATCTCAGGAATACAAAGCCTATGCCAAGCACCTCGAGAAACGCCAACCCGACCTTTGGCACGAGTTTTCCGAACAGTACATTAATTGGCGACAGCTGGAAATTCTCGGACTGATGTCAAAAGGAAACTGGGCATGAGCCTTGGCTTTGTGATGCTGGTGCACACCGATTTGGACCGCGCAGCGCAAGTCGCACGTTACTGGGCGGAAAACGGCTGCCCCGTCGTCATACATGCCGATAAGAAGGTGTCAGATACGGATTATGACAGTCTGACGAGATCGCTATCCGATCTTGATATTGTGATGTTCGCTTCT
>JBELMC010000099.1:0-9809 GCA_042096155.1 Dinoroseobacter sp. | reverse complement strand
AATCACCAAGAGGAGCGCAACCACATCTGGTCTGCGATGGTCGGCATAGCACTGCAAAGGTCTCATCAGGCGACGGCTTAAAACGACTCTAATCCAGTCTCAGGACAATTTTGCAGGCAGTTCCGCCAAAATCTGTCTGTTTAAAGTCACGTTATCCTTTGTCTTGTCTCAAAAGTAGGAGAGCTGAAGGGCAAGCTCTCCCATGTGATAAATGCACTGCATAATCATCACGTCAAACGCATTGACCCCACTGGGTCCAGGCGTCATCGGGTGTCTCTCAGTGTCGCTGGTGATGCTTTATTCTTTGGAGTCCAACTGTTTTTGCAACGCCGCCAATTGGCGTTTTATGTCATCCAACTCTGACGCAGGTTGTGTCGGCGTCGGGGGCGTCGCTTCGGCTTTGGTCTCAGGCGGGTCCGGCGATGTGGATGGACCATTGGGCCACCCGCCCATCATGGATTTCAGGAACGCAGCTTGCTGCTTCTGCATTGCATGAAAGCCCGGCATCGTCGACAACGGGCTGGTGATTGAGGTCATGTTCTCGACCAGTTTTGCCTGGCTTTCGCGCAGCGCCTCAAAGCTCTCAGCTAAAAATTGCGGCACAACCGATTGCGCTTGGGTCGAGTAGCTGCGCACCAGATCTGTTAGAACTGAAATTGGCAACACATTCTCGCCGCGGCTTTCATGTTCGGCAATTATTTGAAGCAAATACTGACGGGTTAGATCATCGCCTGTTTTCAAATCAATGATCTGAACATCACGACCGTCCCGAATAAAGCCGGCAATCACATCCAAAGTCACGTAATCGCTGGTCTCGGTGTTGTACAGCCGACGGCTTGCATAGCGTTTGATCAGCAGCGGTGCGTTTGGATCGTTTGCCATGCTGGTGGCCCCTTATATTGCGGTCCAGCAAGCCTAGGATAGCTTTGCACAAAAATAAAGGGCGAGCCTCGTCAGACTCGCCCTGGATCTATCACTGGCTTGGGAGGAGACCAGTGTAAGATATCTTCGCGCAACGCGTTACTTCGCAGCGGCCGTCGCTTTTTTTGCCGCTGTGGTCACGTCAGCAGCAGCTTTCTTCACGGCGGATGTGGTTTCTTCCTGCAACTCATTGCCTGCTGCAAGCATCAGCTCAACTGTTTCCATCTGAACTTTTTTCGCGATCTCGGCGAAACCCGCCATGTGCTCAGCGGCCAATTCAGCCGAAGATGACGCGAAATCAGTCACAGCCTTGGTGTAATCGGTTGGCTCATCTTTAACAGCTGTCACGCCGGCGACTTTGCTGAGTGTTTCTTTAGTCCATTTCGCCGACAGTTCAGCAGATTTCTCAGCAGCTTCCAAAGCAACTTTGGAGAATTTTTCGCCCATCATCGCCTGGTTTTTAAAGGCGTCTTGAAAGGCGTCGGTGTTCATTGGAAAGGACTGCATCATCTCGGTGACATATTTGGTGAAATCGTCGGTCTTGGCCATTTTTTTCTCCTGGGTTGGCCCGGCTGGACATGGATCAATTCCCAGTCAGCCGAGTGGTAATTTCTGCAATTGCAGCATCTATACTTGCTGCAGCGCGGCATTGCAAGAGAAATTGCTGCGCCGCAGCATATTTTTATACACCCCAAAAGTTCATTTTTGATCAGTTGCTTGGGCGACTTAGCACATAAGTCCCGGGCGCCTTGCCAAGGCTGGGGTGAGACGAATCACCGGGAGACCGGGCCAAAATTTGCGCCCCAGACCGCCTGCCAATCCAGTCCAACCAATGGGGCCACCACGAGCCTTCGTTAAATGTCGCCTGTTGCAGCCAAGTCTTCGGGTCGCCCGAAACTTTGCCTGCATTTGTGTAATGTCCGTATTTCTTCTTTGAGGGCGGGTTGACGATGCCGGCGATATGGCCTGACTCTGACACCACAAAGGTTTTGTCGCGGCTGCCGAATTGCGACAGGCCCACGAAGCTGGCGTTCCATGCCGCAATATGGTCGGTCTCACAGGCGATGGCAAAGACAGGCGTCTTGATGTCCTTCAAAGACAGCGTTTCACCGCACAGCTTCAAGGTGCCCTTGGCCAGCGCATTGTCTTGGCACAAATCGCGCAGATATTGCGTCACGAAGGGACCTGGCAAGTTGGTGTTGTCGCCATTCCAATGCAGCAGATCAAACGCCGGCGGCCGCTCTCCCATCATGTAACTGCGTATAGCAGGTGTGTAGACCAGGTCATTGGCGCGCAAATAACTGAATGTGCGTGACATGAAAAACGCATGTAAATAGCCCTTTTCAGCCGCCTCGCGTTCAATGCCGTCGACGAAATCATTGTCCAGAAACACCGACATTTCGCCCGCATCCTCGAAATCTGTCATGGTGGTAAAAAACGTGGCCGAACGGACCGATTTGTCGCCATGTTTGTGCATGAGAGCCAGGGTTGCCGCAAGCGTTGTGCCTGCAATGCAATAGCCCACCGCATTGACTTGCTTTTCGCCTGTGATTTCTTTGACTTCGTGAATTGCAGCCTGAAAACCTTCTTCGACATAGGTGTCCAAGGTCACGTCACGATAGCCGGCATCCGGGTTCACCCAAGAGACCATAAACAGCGTATAGCCTTGCTCGACGATCCAGTTGATCAATGAGCTCTTGGGTTTCAAGTCCATGATATAAAACTTGTTGATCCAGGGCGGGAAGATGATCAGAGGGGTCTTATGCACCTTCTCGGTCTTCGGCGTGTATTGAATCAGTTCAAACATACGGTTGCGAAACACAACTTCTCCGTCGCTGGCCGCCAGATCTTTGCCGATCACAAACGCATCCGGATCTGACAACGTCACCAAAAGATCGCCGTGGTTGCGCTCTAGGTCCGACACCAGGTTTTCCAACCCGTCGACAAGGCTCTGACCTTCGGTTTCAACGGCACGTTGCAACGCGTCGGGATTGGTGTTTAGAAAATTCGTCGGCGCCAGCAGATCGACAATTTGGCTGGCGAAAAATTCCACCCGTTTTTTATCGTTGGGCTCAAGCCCGTCCAACCCCTTCACCGCCGAGCTGATCACATCGGCAGAGATCAGATATTGTTGTTTGACAAAGTTAAAATACGGGTGCGTGTCCCAGAGCGGGTTTTTAAACCGACGGTCGCCAGTCTGCGGATCGGGCGGTGCTGTCGGCTGACCCGATAATCCCCCCGAGGCCAGTTTATGCTGCGCTTCGACCATATGTTTCAATGTCCGGCTCCAATACCCGACCTGATGTTCGACGATCTTGGCCGGATTGGACATCATTTCCGCCAGATAGGCCGCAGCGGCTTTCATATAAATGTCCTGTCCGGGCCCTTGCAGACCGTGATCATGGGAATCGCGTTGCGCAAGGGCTGCGACCAAACGTTTGGAAAGGACCTCCATTTTCGCAACATTCGCATTTAATTTGCTCAGTTCCGGTCCTGCAGCTTCAGAATCTTGCGTGGCGTCATTCTCTTGAGTTGTCATAGCTCGGAAACCCTTTTACTTAGCAGGTGCAGAATACAGTCGGTATTGCGAGGCGGCAAAGCGACGAATTGAACCGGGGCACGCCCGGATAGAGGAGAGGCGATGCGCTACCTGTTGAATTATGACCTGATGGAGTCTTTTCGGATAACAAATCAATGGTTGGGCGCAACGGCACAAGCCATGGGCTCTTATCCACAGTTTGGTCTGATCCCCAATCCTGTCTTTCAGACATTGTCGGCTTGGGGCGAAGTCACCGAGCGCAGTTTTGCGCGCATGGTGGCAAAACCCGATTGGGGTATCGACACTATTGTCGGCGAGGACGGCCGTGATCACGTGATCAATATTGAAACGGTTATCAAGCGCCCGTTTGGCGATCTGATCCGCTTTAAAGTGCTTGGGCGCGCGGAGAAGAAACGTCGGGTTTTGCTGGTCGCCCCAATGTCAGGCCATTATGCGACGCTGCTGCGCTCGACGGTGCGCTCGATGTTGCCAGATTGCGAAGTCTGGATCACAGATTGGCACAACGCCCGTGACATTCCAGTGTCGTCCGGCAAATTTGATGTCGAAGATTATACCCAATATCTGGCTGATTTCGTTGGAATGCTTGGCCCAGATATCCATGTGATTGCCGTGTGCCAGCCCGCCCCGCTGACGCTTGCTGCAACCGCGTATCTGGCGGCAAAAAATCCCGACGCCCAGCCGCGCTCACTGACGTTGATTGGCGGGCCGATTGACCCTGATGCCAACCCAACCGAGGTGACTGATTTCGGCCATCGGGTCTCAATGGGCCAGCTTGAACATTTCGCGCTGCAGCGGGTTGGGTTCAAATATGCAGGTGTCGGCCGCATGGTCTATCCCGGCTTACAGCAATTACAATCCTTTATCGCCATGAATGGCGAGCGGCACGCCAAAGCGTTCACTGACCAGATCATAAGGGTGGCCAAAGGCGAAGGCAGCAATCAGAACGCCCATAACAAGTTTTATGATGAATATCTTGCCGTAATGGACATGACCGCTGAATTCTACTTGTCCACTGTCGAACGGATCTTCAAGCAGCGTCAGATCGCAACAAACAGCTTCCGTGTCAATGGAGTGCTCTGTGATGCCAGCAAGATCACGACCGTTGCCGTCAAAATCGTCGAGGGCGAAAAAGACGACATCTCCGCGCCCGGACAATGTCTTGCAGCGCTCGATCTGTTAACCGGCCTTCCCGATAGCAAAAAAGCCGCCCATCTGGAGCCCGGTGCGGGGCATTACGGAATTTTTGCCGGCAAAAGTTGGCGCAACAATATCCGCCCATTGGTGCTTGATTTCATAGACGCCAATAGCAAGTCGCCCACGGCGGCTCTGTCTGCGGCGGAATAAACTGTTTATTGGACGCTGGGCATTAGATCGACCGCTTTTTTGCGCCATTCGGCCCCGCAGCAGCGGCTATGGGATAGATTCGGGCGATTTGATTAAAGAGGGTTTCTGGCACATCGTAACCGCCAAAGCGTTGTGATCAGATTGAATTTGCGTGGGAGGATGACAATCTCACACCCCGTGAACTGGTGATAAAATACACGGATGAGAACCGGTATTTCGTCTCTGAAATGTCGGTTTATCGCATCCTGAAGGCCGCTGACCTAATCACGGCGCCTGTTGCATGTCCGGCGACCTGGCCAAGTGGCTGGAAGGTAAAAAAAGTCAGACGATAAAACATGTCCATTGTGCTTTGCACCCTCCCCAGAGACGGGGCAAAATTGCGCGCTGGCATCAAACCATGAAAAATCGTGGCTTTTGGAAGATTATTACCTGGCTGGAGATCGGGAACAGCAGGTTGGGGTCTTTGTTCGGCATTACAACCACCAGCGCCTACCATCGCGGCTTGAAGATAGATTTTGCTGACGCATCCGACCTGTTTATCCAAGTGCTGCCCAAACAAGCAGGCTTTTCTCGCAAACGATCGGAAAGCTTGCCAAAACAGATCGCGTCGATTCAGCCATGCGCTCTAGGTGTTTGATCCCGGAGTTTGATGGTGCGATTTTTTCCTCGGACTGGACGGATGCATTCCTGCCGCCCGAAAGTCCGGACCTCAGCCCGATCGAGATGGCTTTCTCCAAGCGCAAGGCGCTGGTCCCAAACGCCGCTGCCCGAATCTGCCATAAACTCTGGCGGGCCGTCGGTCATGTGTGCAACCTGTTCACCGACGAAAACCGCTACAATTTGTTCAGGCCTCAGGATCAGGATACAAAACCGATTAAAAGCAATACGCTCTTCAATTTGATCGGATCGAAATCATGTTTGGCAGGTCTAAAGGTTGGCGGCGTAATCCAATCAGCTGGGATCTGAGCCAAAAGATGTTTCTCTCCGCCATCGCTCTGGCCGCTGGGGTCATCGATTTGCTTTGAGTTTTACCAGTCGAACCTCTAGATTGCCAAGTATTCCTCGCGCAGCTCGGTGTTTTCAAGCACCTCTTTGGCGGAGCCGTCAAACACAATTGATCCTGTATCCAGGATCACCGCACGGTCTGCCAATTGCAGCGCGCGCACAGCGTTTTGCTCTACGATGATGGTTGTCATGCCCTGCTCTTTGATGATGCGGAGTGTTTTTTCGATTTCGTCCACAATCACCGGTGCGAGACCTTCATAGGGTTCGTCGAGCAGAAGGACTTTAATATCGCGCGCCAAGGCCCTTGCGATGGCAAGCATTTGTTGCTCGCCGCCCGATAGTGTCGTGCCCTCCTGGTCTTTGCGTTCGCCCAAGCGCGGAAACAAAGAATACAAACGCTCAAGCGACCAGCCAATTGGCGGCGCAATCTGGGCCAATTTCAGATTTTCTTCAACTGTAAGGCCCTGAATAATACGGCGATCTTCCGGAACGAGTCCAAGGCCTGCCATCGATGCCTGATAGCTTTGCATGTTGTGCAATGGTTGGTGATCCAGCCAGATTTCGCCCCTATTGATTTGTGGGTCGTCCAGACGGGCGATGCCGCGCAATGTTGTTGTTTTACCGGCGCCGTTGCGTCCCAAAAGGGCCAGTATCTCACCTTCATGGACGTTAAAGTTGATTCCCTGGACGATATAGCTTTCGCCATAATACGCGTGCATATCCCATACGCTGAGAAAGGCGGGCGCAGTTTCGGCGTGGTTTTTGCCTTTGGAAAAGTCCGGTTTGACGTTCATGGCGCGCTCTCCTTACGCGGTCTCACCGAGATACGCTTCGCGCACTTTGGGGTGACCTTTGATATTTTCAGGCGTGTCTTCGACCAAGGGCATCCCTTGGGCCAAGACGGTGATCCGCTCGGCCAGACTGAACACAACGTGCATGTCATGTTCGATAATTGCCATGGTGATTGGGCGCGAGGCCTTGATTTCCTTGAGCAAGGCAATCGTGTTGTTGGTATCTGCCCGCGCCATACCAGCGGTCGGTTCGTCAAGCAATAAAAGCTTCGGCTCCTGGACCAGACACATGGCCATTTCCAAACGACGTTTATCGCCGCGTGACAGCGAAGACGCCATCATATGCCGTTTGTCGAGCATTTTGACGTCTGCCAGCATTTTCTCCGCCTGCTCGGCGATGCCCGTTTCCGAAGCAACATTGTCATAGCCGTGCAGGCGAAACGCTCCGTCCCGCTTTGCAAAGCAGGGGATCAGGACATTTTCCATCACAGTCAGATCTGCAAAAATCTCCGGTGTTTGGAACACGCGACTGATCCCGAGTTGGTTGATCTCATGAGGTTGGCGGCCCAGCACCGATTGGCCATCAAACATGACTGATCCAGTATCCGGGATCAGCTTACCCACAAGGCAGTTCAGCAATGTCGATTTGCCCGCGCCATTTGGTCCAATGATGGCATGGACCGTTTGCTCTGCCACGCTGAGGTTCACATCTCCGAGCGCTTGCAGGCCACCGAAGCGTTTATTGACACCTTTGACTTCTAGAATTCCCATCTTTCAGGCTCCTTATTCGGCGGGGGAGGACTTTGAGTCCGCTGGGGCAGAATTGTCCTGCGCGTTGCGTTTGAACATGCCAGCGAGCCGCTGGCCGCCTTCCACCAGCCCGCCTGGCAAGAAGATCACCACCATCATGAACATCAGACCAAGGGTCAGGTGCCAGCCCTTGCCGATGAACGGGTAAATCATCGCGACAACGAAATCTTCCAGGCCGTCAGGCATCCAGTAGAACCATTCGTGTAAGATGGTCGAATTGATCTTCGAGATGATATTTTCCATGTATTTGATCATACCAGCGCCCAGAACAGGGCCGATCAAAGTGCCTGTTCCGCCCAGAATGGTCATCAAAACCACCTCGCCTGAGGCGGTCCAAAACATCCGTTCCGCCCCGGCCAGAGGGTCCATTGAGACCATCAGACCACCTGCAAGACCTGCATACATCCCTGAGATCACGAAGGCAGCCAGCGTGTAAGGTTTGGCATTCAACCCTGTATAACTCATCCGTTGTTGATTTGATTTCACCGCGCGCAACATCATACCGAAGGGCGAGCGGAAAATCCGGATAGACAGGTAGAATGACGCGAGCATGACAATGGCCGCGAGGTAATAACCGGCATTAAAGGTGAACAACCAATTGCCAATCTCCAGCTCGATACTGTCGCGCATCTCAAGGCCAAACAGATTTGCGGTTGGTATCGTTCCGTTGATCGAGCTTGTTCCAATGATCCGTGGATCGTCGAGCGCCAATTGCAGCCCGGTTTCCCCGCCGGTGATTGGCGTCAACACCGAATAGGCCAGACTGAACGACATTTGTGCGAAAGCAAGTGTGAGGATCGAGAAGTAAATGCCGGAGCGGCGCAATGAGATATAGCCAACGATAACTGCAAACACGCCCGCGATAATCACCGAAACCAAGATCGCCGGGATGACGTTCATTGTCAGCAGCTTCATCATCCACACGCCTGCGTAAGATCCAACGCCCAGAAATGCCGCATGTCCGAAGGACAGATAACCGGTCAGACCAAACAGAATGTTAAAGCCAATTGCAAAAATACCGAAAATCACAAAGCGCTGCATCAAGTCGGGATAGCCCGCATTGAACTGTGCCAAGTCGCTGCCTTCCGGGAAGGGATTTAGCAGGAATGGTGCCAGCATCGTCAAAATGATCACGATTAGAAAGAGACGGAGGTCTTTTTGGGTCAGGCCTAGCATTGCATTACTCCTCCATCACGCCTTTGCGTCCCATCAGACCACGCGGACGGGTTAGTAGAACGACAATAGCGACCAGGTAGATGATAATCTGATTGATACCGGGAATGATGGCGGTGATTGAAGGCATTGACGCAAAGCTTTCTAGAATTCCCAGCAGAAAACCCGCGGCAACCGCACCGGGCAATGAGCCCATCCCACCGACCACAACCACAACAAAACTCAGCACAAGAAAATCCATTCCCATGTGATAGTTCGGAGAATTGATCGGCGTATACATCACGCCAGCCAAGCCCGCGACGCAGGCTGCAATGGCGAACATGATGGTGAAACGTTTATCAATATTGATCCCCAGTAGTTCCACGGTCTCACGGTCTGCCATCCCGGCCCGGACAACCATACCAAAAGTGGTGAATTGCAAAAATGCAAACACGGCGCCGATCAGGACCATTGCAAACCCGAAATAAATCAAGCGCCAGTACGGGTAGAGAACAACCCCAGGGTCAAGGCCCAGCAGGGCGCCGAAATCCACTGTGCCCACCAGCGTCGATGGGGCCGGCGTAGGGATCGGATTTGCGCCGTAGTAATATTTGACAATTTCTTGCAAGACAATTGCCAGTCCAAAGGTCACCAAGATTTGGTCGGCATGGGGTCGCTTGTAAAAGTGTTTGATCAAGCCACGTTCCATTGCGACGCCAATCGCCATCATGATCGGGATCGAAAAGAGGATCGCCAGCGGAACGGCCCAATCGATGATGCTGGCGCCCAGATGAGTGCCAAAAATATCGTGCACATACGGGGTGCTGATTTTAGACGGATTGCCGAGGAAGTCTGTTTTGGTTGGGTCTATGGTCTCATAGGACAAGCTCAAAATTCGGCTCAGGGTCACCGCACAGAACGCGCCGAGCATAAACAACGCCCCATGGGCGAAATTCACAACTCCCAATGTGCCGAAAATCAGCGTCAATCCCAACGCGATCAACGCATAGGCCGAGCCTTTGTCCAGCCCATTCAATACTTGCAGGATGATGCCGTCCATCGGTCCCCACCTCGATATTATTAGAAAAATTGCGCCCTTTTGTCAGCACCGGGCACCAAATCCCTTGCGCGCCTCAAAAGCGCGCAAGAGTGGTTTGGTCACACGCGTTTACGCGCCTGGGTTACATGTTCCCAGCTCACCACCAAAGATGGAAGCGTCGTATGTA
>JBELMC010000098.1:0-9857 GCA_042096155.1 Dinoroseobacter sp. | reverse complement strand
CTTCATAGCAAACATTGCTCGAAAGAGACCGGAACTAAACCGCGACAAGACCATTGGTTGATCCTGCATCGTTGTGCTGAACCGCTACAAGGCTCTTGGCATACCAATCACGGGGCCCGTAGGATAAGCCCGTCTGGGGAAAGGGGACGTCCGCTCAAACACCCATTTTGGCAACAAAGCCCGTTCGATTATGTGCGGCATCGGGCCAACAGTCCCTCTTGCGGGCCAATATTTGTTGGTCTTACACGCTTAAATGGTAAAAAACAGACCAAAATGGGCCAGAAAAGAGCATCGTGACATACCTTGAAAACTGAAAAGACCATCGCAAAAACAAACATTAATCGTTCCGCGCGGCTGAGCGTTGCGCCGATGATGGATTGGACGGATCGGCATTGTCGTCGCTTCCATCGAACATTGACGCGTCATGCCTTGTTATACACCGAAATGGTGACGGCGTCGGCCCTAGTGCGCGGCAATGCGCGGCATTTGTTGCATCATGATGTGGCGGAACATCCGTTGGCGTTGCAACTTGGCGGATCGGATCCGGTTGAATTGGCTGAAGCGGTGCGCATGGCGTGTGGCGAAGGGTTTTCAGAAATTAATTTGAACGTTGGCTGTCCATCGGACCGCGTGCAGTCGGGTTGTTTTGGCGCCGTGCTGATGGAGCGGTCCGCGCTGGTTGCTGATTGTGTAGACCACATGATAAGAGCCTCTGATGGTCCTGAGATTACGGTGAAATGTCGAATTGGCGTTGACGACCAAAATCCCCAAGAGGTCCTGCCTGATTTTTTGGCAAATGTTTCTGCGGCAGGTGTGAACCGGTTCACCATCCATGCCCGCAAAGCCTGGTTGCGCGGGCTGAGCCCCAAGCAAAACCGCGAGGTTCCACCGCTGGATTACCCCTTGGTTCATGCGATGAAGGCTGCGTTTGCGACACTACATCTGTCCATAAATGGTGGGATTTCGACTTTGGATCAGGTGCAACTGCATTTGGCGGATGGGATGGACGGGGTGATGATCGGACGTGCGGCCTATCACAATCCGCTGGTGGTCCTGGCGCAAGCGGACCGGCGCATTTTTGGAACCGGACCCGACCGGTTGGCGATCGAGGCGATTGATGAAATGCGTCCTTACATCTCCGCTCATCTGGCCGGGGGAGGCAAGCTCGCACAGATCACGCGGCATCTGTTGGGGCTGTTCGCGGGGCAACCAGGGGCGCGCGCCTGGCGTCGGATCTTGTCCCAAAACGCTCACCGCGAGGATGCGGGCCTTGAAGTGCTTGATGCGGCTCTGGCGCGTGTGCAACATCGCGCCGCCTGAGGCGTTTGACGAAATACCTGAGCTACACGGCATCACTGTCTGACATCATTCGAGACCGCCGAAGCTTTTCCAGATTCAATTGAAAGTCCAAATAATCGTTTGCGATACTTGCGATGTGCTTGGACACTGTTGCCAGAATTTTGGTGACAACGGGGGTCGCACTCAAAGTGTAGATGACCCTAGCTTTAACTTGATGGTTGATCCAAGCTTCGCCCTGTTTCCCGACCAAATTGGCAGCTTCCATTTCTTCCAAAACCCAAACTTGAAATGTTGAAAGCTCAGATGTTTGCAGGTCAGCCAGCGCCCGTGGAATTCTTTGAGCGGTGGCGTCACAGGCTGTTTGCGCGGCCGCTGCGCGTAGCTTTGCAACACGTTCACCAGTGCCGAATGCTATGGTGTCACGTCTTTTAGGTTATGGTCCAACCAGTGCGACAACTGAACAACCTGTGAGACTTCCTAAATCAATGTCTCCGTGCGTGATTCAATACTTCGAGAACATATAAGGAACGACCACCGACATTACCACTCCAACACACCTAGAAATTGGAGCGGAGACGCCTATATCGAGACGGCACGTAGTGGGATGACGGAAGGTATTGTGATCTCGGAAGACAACGAGGGGTCGAAGTCGAAAGGACCCGATGTGGCGAAAATCGCCGATGCCGACGCAAAATTTTATGAGCAAAGCAAAAGAATTGCGAAGCGATTTGCAGCCGCAAATATCAATCTAGGATCTCTTCAAAAAGCGATAGATATCAACCGATTCACCGCAGCGGCAAAGGCAACGCAGCACGCGTCGGACAACATCGGTGTATCGGCAACGATGAAGGCAGCCCAAGAGGTGTCGGCGGACCTTGATCAACTCAGAAAACAAACATCAGCAATTGCCGAAGCGGCGAAATTAGCAGCGCCCGCTCAGGGAATGGTTGATCTGCTTAAAACAGCCGCGCCCTATGATCGTGTCAGTGGTGTGCCCGCCGCTGCTAAAGAAGTGTCTCGCTTGGCTGATGCAATTCGCGGCTTAGTTGGGTCGATCCGGCAGGCTTTTATCATGAAACCCATGATCATTATAAACACACCTCTGGTGTCAGCGCACAACAAATACGGACTGTGCGGCGTGTCGGGCCACCCGTGCCGCATTGGGGCCGATGAGGTAATCTTTCAAAGATGGACCATGTGCTCCCACGATAATGCAATCGGCCGATAACGTACGAGCGGTCTTGATGATCTGGTCATAGACAGTGCCGGACGCAACATGGATTTCGGCAGCCAACGCCTTGGGTATATTGGCCACGACCCACGACGCCAATTCATCGTAAGCAGCCTTTTGGATGGCTGCACTGTGATCTGGCGCCATTGCCAAGCTGACCATTGCCATGCCTTGATCGGGGACGACGTTGAGAACATGCAAGCTGGCGCCTTCATATTGCGCCATAGTCAAGGCCGCCTGCGCGCTGCGGATTGCGCCTTCCGGATCGTTGATGTCGACCGCCAGGAGGAGTGTTTTGAACATAGGCTTGTCCTTAGAATGCCGGTTGTGTGGCGCGGCGGCGCTGTATCAGAACGATGCCGAACAATAGAATGAGTGCCGGGATGAAGAACAGCTCCTTGGGCGCGCGTTCGTTTTCGATTTGTACCTCGGTGATTTCGACAGGTATATCGCCGTAGAAATCGTATTCGTTGCCAAGGCTTTCGAAGAACGGTGTGCCGGGAAATGGTTCCTCCATGGCCAGCAGCGCGTCATCTGGCAGGATGGCCAAACCTTGGGCATCTAGTGCACCCATCGCGTCTCCGGTGATGGCAGGTAGGGTGATGGTGGTTGGTCTGATATTTCCAGTGTCAAAGTCTGGTCCGGCGATGACGACGCGCACCTCTTTGCCGCTTTCAGCACCTGCCATCAGTTCAAGGGCGGCCAAGCCGGTGGCAGAGCTGTATTTGTCGCTGACCTGGTCCAAGATGTAATCTGGTCGAAACAGCATGAAGGCGATCACCAAGAGCACCCCTGTTTCCCACAATTTGGATTTCGCAATGAAATACCCCTGCGTTGCCGCCGCAAAGAGCAGCATGGCGATCAGAGAGACGAAAAAGACCAGCACCGCCTTTGCCAACCCGACATCAATCAACAGCAGGTCTGTGTTGAAGATGAACAGGAAGGGCAGCAATGCGGTTCGAATGTCGTAGCTAAAGCCCTGCACCCCTGTTTTGATGGGGTCACCGCGCGAAATGGCGGCTGCCGCATAGGCCGCGAGACCCACCGGTGGCGTATCGTCGGCCAGAATACCAAAATAGAACACGAAAAGATGCACCGCGATCAGCGGGAAGATAAAGCCCGCCTGCGCCCCGACGGACAGAATAACAGGCGCCATCAAGGATGAGACCACGATATAATTTGCCGTTGTTGGAAGGCCCATCCCAAGAATCAATGACATCACGGCGACAAGGATCAAAAGAATCCAGATATTGCCATTTGCGATCACCTCGACGACTTGCCCGATCACCTGATGCGCGCCGGTCAGGCTGATGGTGCCGACAATGATGCCTGCAGCGCCTGTGGCGACCCCGATCCCGATCATGTTACGCGCACCGAGGATCAGACCGTCCACAAAGTCTCTCCAGCCTTGTGCGGTCGCACCACCGAACCCTTCGCCCCGAAAGAACGCTTTGAGCGGGCGGTGGGTGAGCGCCACAATGATCATAAACACTGTCGCCCAAAAGGCCGACAGCGACGGTGACAGACGGTCGAGACTGTCTGTGCGCACCATAAGGTTCCAGACCAGGATAAAGATCGGAAGTGCGAAATAGGCGCCGCCCAGCAATGTAGGAGTAAGGCGAGGGGCCTCGAGTGGCCCATTCGGGTCGTCCATCGCCACGTCAGGATAGCGCGCGGCAAAATAGACCAAAACCAGATACAGCAGAGCCACGATCGCAAGCCCGCCATAAACGCTCTCGGCCATCAAACCATCCAGCACAAGGCGCAGACCGATCATCGCATAGGTGCTGAGCCCGAGGAATAGAAAGCCGGTGATGAACAATATCAGGATCACAACCGGACCGATATGCCGACCCGCCTTTTTAAGCCCCTGCATCTGCATTTTCAGCGCTTCAAGATGCACGATATAGAGCAGCGCGATATAGCTGATGACAGCGGGCAGGAAGGCGTGTTTGACCACGTCGATATAAGGAATATTGACATATTCGACCATCAGGAATGCGGCTGCACCCATCACCGGCGGGGTCAGCTGGCCGTTGGTTGATGAGGCCACTTCGACCGCACCTGCCTTTTCGGCTGGAAAGCCGATGCGTTTCATCAACGGAATGGTGAATGTGCCGGTCGTGACGGTGTTCGAAATCGAACTGCCCGAGATCATGCCTGTGAGCATGGATGACAAAACTGATGCCTTGGCAGGCCCGCCGCGCAGCGCGCCAAGCAAGGCGACCGCAACTTTGATAAACCACGATCCACCGCCTGCGCGGTCCAGCAAGGCACCAAACAGCACAAACAGGAAAATCATTGTTGTTGAAACGCCCAAGGCGACACCAAAGACGCCTTCGGTTTGCATCCAATAATGGCCAAGCGCTTTGGACATCGATGCGCCACCATAGTTGGTGATATTTCGCGCCCATTCCGAATAGCCACCGAAGAATGCAAAGGCAACGAACGCTCCAGCGATGAGGACCAGCGGAAGCCCGAGCGAGCGGTAGACGGCGATGAACAGAACAAACATGCCGATACAAGACATGACAATGTCAGAGGTGCTCCAAAGTCCGGGGCGGTCTGCGATCTCGAACCGAAAGACGACAAGATAGAGGCACGACGCCACGCCGAGAATGAGAAAAAGCCAGTCATAGGCAGGAATGCGATCTTTGGGCGAGGATTTAAAAAGCGGGAAGGCCAGCGTCGCCAGCATGATGGCGAAGGCCAGGTGCACAAAGCGCGCCTGAGCCACGATATTGGCAAATATGCTGGCACCTGTGGCCTGCGCCAGAAGGCCGGGAACTTTCGAAGCGATATAAAGCTGGAAGAGAGACCAAACGATGCAGGTGCCGAGAATCAGTTTGGCTTGCCACAACGAGGATGGATTGCGCGCACCTGTGTCGGCCTCGGCCACCATATCGTCAGCTGCACGTGCGTCCGTGTCTTGTGCCATTGGATCCCCCAAGTCTCGTGTAAAGCGCGTCCAACAGATCAGTTGTATCTGGCCGCCCGGCTTGCCGGACGGCCCATGCATATACCAGTCGGTTTTAGTCGATCAGACCGAGCTCTCTGTAGGCGCGTGCTGCACCGTCATGTAGAGGCGCCGACAGGCCGTCTTTGACCATTTGCGCAGGGTCCAGGTTTGCAAATGCGGGATGCAGGCCTTTGAAGTCGTCGATGTTTTCCATGACGGATTTGGCCACGATGTAGACTGTTTCCTCTGGCACACTTGTCGAGGTCACAAAGGTTGCGCCCACACCAAAGGTGGTGGTTTCGCTGTCGGTGCCCGTGTACATACCACCCGGAATGGTGGCCACGCGGTAAAACGGGTTGTCCGCGACAAGTTTGTCGATCGGCGCGCCTGTCACGCTTACCAATTTCGCATCGCAAGTGGTGGTGGCTTCTTTAATCGCCGCTGCCGGGTGACCGATGGTGTAGATCATCGCGTCAATGTTTCCATCGCACAATTGTTTGGCCATTTCCGACCCTTTGTACTCGGTCGCAAGGGCCAGATCCCCCATGCCGATGCCAAATGCGTCCATGACAACTTCCATGGTGGCCCGTTGACCCGAACCTGGGTTGCCCACGTTTACCCGCTTGCCCACGAGCGCTTCAAAACTGTCGATGCCGCTGTCGCCGCGTACGATCAGCGTAAAGGGTTCAGGGTGCACCGACATCACAGCGCGCAGATCCGGGAATGGATTGTCTGCGAATTTCGAGGTGCCGTTATAGGCGTGGTGCTGCCAGTCAGACTGGGCGACGCCGAATTCGAGTTCTCCGGCCTTGATGGTGTTGATGTTGTAGACTGAACCTCCAGTGGATTCCACAGCGCAACGAATACCATGCTCTTTGCGAGACTTGTTGACCAGACGGCAAATCGCGCCACCCGTTGGGTAATAGACACCCGTTACACCGCCGGTCCCGATTGAGATAAACTCTTGCGCGACCGTCATCGACGCGGCGGTCATCGCGCCCAGCAGCACAGTGCCGCCAATTTTCAGTTTCTTAAACATTTATATGTCTCCCTCGTTGAGTGATCACTCGGTCAGATACTCGCCGAGCACTTGGTTATTTGCTTCGACCTTTTGGATCGAAGCGGTGACATCTGCTTCAGAGGCGGCAACGATCATCGCGATCAATGTTTCAATCAAAACGATCGCCACAGCGTATGAAGAGAAGAATTGCGGACTGTCTGTGGGAACGACAAATCCATGTGTCGCATCCGCAAGCGATGGACAGGCCATGGCATCCGTGATCAAGATCACATCCGCCCCCGCCTCGCGCGCAAGTTTTGCCGCCCCGATCGCACGTCGGGCATAAGGGCTCATGGTGACAACAAAAACCACATCTCCTTCGCCGAGATTTGCGATCTCTGAGCCCAAAGACGCCCCCATGCGGCCGGTAATACTCCAATTCGCACCAAAAAATTGCGCCAAATATGACATGTATTCGATGAAGCCTGTTGAGGCGAGCGCACCGACCAACACAACCTTGCGGGCATTGCACAGCAGTGATGCCGCTTGCGCGAGCTTGCGTTCGTCGATGCTGTTTTGGAATGTTTCGATATTGGCGATACAGGCTGCGCTTTGACGGGCCAGCATCGATTGACCGCACGGTTTTCCGGACCTGAGGCGTTCTGCCTTTTCCGAAAGCGACATGACCTGTTGGCCGACAGACAGCCTTGAGATGTCGCGCATCTGTTCAAAGTTGCGATACCCCAATGCGCGCGACAGCCGTGAAAAGGTGGCCGGTGACACATCGCTTTCGGTCGATATCGCGCGAAGTGGTCTGCTGGCGATGTCCAGAGGGTGCGCCAGCACGTAATCGGCCGCCTTTCGCAGCTGTTCGGACAGCCCGGCATAGCGCTCTGCCACGCGTTTTTCCAAGGTTTGGTCTGGAATCATGTGTCCCCCTGAAACCGAGCGTTGCATTTTGTTTCAGTTATTGTCAATCTATGAAATATATGTTTCAGATTATATTGACAGAATGGCCCGTAGATATAAGGACGTGATATGCAGCACCCAGAAAGCCATCGTATGCCATGGATTATGGTGGCTCCGAATGGTGCACGCCGTGGCAAGGAAAATCATCCAAATTTACCGTTATCTTTGGATGAAATCCTTTTGGAAACACAGGCCTGTGCGGCGGCTGGTGCGCAGGCCCTGCACCTTCACATTCGCGATGATGCCGGGCGGCACACACTGGATCCGGGCCGGTACCGCGAAACACTCAGCGCCGTCGAACAGGTGCTTCCAGAGTTTCCTGTACAGCTGTCAACTGAGTCGGCAGACATGTTTGAGGTGTCCGATCAGCTGGCATGTCTACATGCGCTTGAACCAAAGGCCGCGAGTATTTCCGTGCGCGAGATCGCACGTGATCTGACATTGGCGCCGAAAGTTTACGACCAATGCGCGGATGCAGGGACGCATGTGCAGCACATTTTATATGATTTATGGGATTGGCATCTCTTTAAAGCTTGGCGGGAGAATGGCACCATCCAGCCTGGTCAAAATGATGTGATTTTGGTGGTCGGCAGATACGCCCCACCGCGCAATGCAACCCTCCATGCACTTGGCACTTTGGCGCCAATTTTCGATCAAGCACCGGGTCGGGTTATGGTTTGCGCCTTTGGCCCGTTTGAGCATCAGGTGCTTTGTGCCGCCGCCGCAATGGGGGCGGACCTGCGCATAGGTTTTGAAAACAATATATTTGATCATCCGGGAGCGCTGGCATCAAGCAACGCGGCCCAGGTCGCCAGGCTGGTTGCTGCACTTTCCTCGCCGCAAGCCAAAGGAGTTTCTGCATGAGATCGCATGTTTTTCCCCGAAACTCGAAGGCGCCGCCACGTCAGGTCTCTCATGGTGATGGCGTGCACTTGTATGACACGAACGGCAGAGCCTATTTGAACTTTGGCGATGCAGCCGTGTCCTGCTTGGGTCACGGGGACCCGCATGTCACCCAAGCGGTCAAAACGCAGATGGATCAGGTGGCGTTTGCGCATACAGGTTTTTTTACATCAGAGCCTGCTGAACGGCTGGCCGATAAGCTTGTCTCACTTGCGCCGGGCGACTTGGACCGCGTTTATTTTGTTTCCGGCGGGTCCGAGGCGATGGAGGCGGCGCTCAAGCTTGCGCGGCAATACTACCTTGAGATCGGCCAACCCGCGCGCAAGCGGATTGTCGCACGCCGTCAAAGTTATCACGGCAATACGCTCGGCGCGTTGGCGACCGGCGGCAACCAATGGCGCAGGACGCAATTTGCGCCACTCTTGATTGATGTGACCCATGTGTCGGCCTGCTACGCGTATCGCGGCAAAGCAGAGGGCGAAACAGATGCAGCCTATGTCGGCCGACTCATCGACGAGTTGGACGCTGAATTTCAGGCACTTGGCCCGGAAACAGTGATGGCCTTTGTCGCAGAGCCGGTGGTGGGGGCAACGCTTGGGGCAGTTGGTCCGGTCGGAGACTATTTTGCCCGTGTGCGCGCGTTATGTGATCAATATGGCATTCTTCTGATCTTGGACGAAGTCATGTGCGGCATGGGACGGACTGGAACCTTGTTCGCCTGCGAACAGTTCAATGTCGCGCCCGATATCTGTGCCATCGCCAAGGGATTGGGCGGGGGATATCAACCCATTGGAGCCACGCTTTGCACCACCAAGATCCATGATGCGGTACTGGAGGGGTCAGGATTTTTTCAACATGGGCATACTTATCTGGGCCATCCGGTCGCCTGCGCCGCAGGGCTGGCCGTCTTGGAACGCCTGGTCGACGATCTGGTTTTGGATCGTGTGGCGCCAGCCGGGTTGCATCTACGCCAGACGCTTCGCGACAGTTTGGGACAACATCCCCATGTCGGCGATATCCGAGGGGTCGGGCTATTTTGCGGTGTGGAATTGGTCGCGGACCGAGAGACCAAGACACCTCTGCCGCCAGAGGCAAATATTGCGGCAAAAGTCAAAACCGTCGCCTTCTCCGAAGGGCTGATTTGCTATCCGATGGGTGGCACAATTGATGGAAAAAAAGGCGATCACATCCTGCTGGCCCCACCCTTTATTGTGACACATCGACAATTGGATGAATGTGTCCACACGCTGCAAAGCGCGATTGAGAGATCTTTGGCGCAGACACAGCGTATATTTCATCAAAGCAACGTCCGCTTTGACAAATCCGTCTCTGGCAAATCGGATTTAACGAACGTCTGATTAGCAGCTCGGTGAGTTTTGGGGCACGCCTCAAGAATTGCTGATCAAGTTGCAGCGGTCGGCAGAGATCATCGGGTTGAACGCTTCAAGCGTAACTGTCTCGCGCTTTCCAAGAAGTCTGTCCGATAGGTCTCGAAC
>JBELMC010000097.1:0-10003 GCA_042096155.1 Dinoroseobacter sp. | reverse complement strand
GCGAAAGGCGCTGGTCCGAAACGCCGCTGCCCGACCCGACCCTGAACTCTGCCAGACCGTCGGTCATCTGTGCGACCTCTTCACCGACGAGGACTGCTACAATTTCTTCAAGGCCTCAGGATACAAAACCGATTAAACGCGGCATGCTCTGAACGAACAATTGCGCCAAACCGCGTCCGTCCCTAAGTGTTTGTATATTTCATCTCATTCGACCGCTGAGGACGGCGTCACGCCCAACATGCGCGGGTACGCCTCGGGGGTCATGGCGGAGGGGAGGTAGATGTTGCTCTGCACATGAGTGCTGCCGGTCTCGACACGCTCGCCCTTGCGGCAAGCATGGCGGGTCTTGAGCGCGAAGATCACCGCCGTCACGTTGCTCGCCCTCGCCAGCTCATGGAGCATGGCGAGCAGCCGGTCGTACGCCCTGGCGCGGTGCCAGCGTCCGATGCGCCGCGGCCAAGTTCGGTCAAAGGGCGGAGCATGAGGCCTTCTGAAGCTGCGGTTGGGTCGGGCGGCTTAGCAGGGGTTTGACATCCCCGCCGCAGCGTGCAGTCTGCGTCGCAAATCAGGAGAGTGCCATGACTTATCGACCCGCTGAAGACAGATATGACAAAATGATCTATCGTCGATGCGGTCGATCTGGTTTGAAATTGCCCGTTGTCAGCCTCGGGCTGTGGCACAATTTCGGTGACGACACCCCGCATGAGGTCAAACGCGCAATGTGCCAAACAGCGTTTGACCTTGGGATCACACATTTTGATCTTGCCAACAATTACGGACCACCGGCGGGCAGCGCGGAAAAGGCCTTTGGTGAAATTTTAGATAAAGATTTCAGAGGCCACCGTGATGAACTGATCATCAGCTCGAAGGCCGGGTATGACATGTGGCCCGGACCTTACGGGGAATGGGGCAGCCGGAAGTATCTGATTTCCAGTTGTGACCAGTCACTCAAACGGATGGGGTTGGATTATGTCGACATATTCTACAGCCATCGCTTTGACCCAGAAACGCCGTTGGAAGAGACTATGGGAGCACTTGATCATATTGTCCGCTCGGGGCGCGCGTTATATGTTGGGATCTCGTCCTACAACACCGAACGAACCCGTCAGGCGGTCGCGATTTTGAAGGATCTCGGGACACCATGCCTTATCCACCAACCGAGTTATAACTTGTTGAACCGATGGGTGGAGCGGGATGGCTTGAAAGAAACACTTGCGGAACTTGGAATCGGCGCGATTGCGTTCACACCTTTGGCACAAGGCATATTGACCAAGAAATACCTCAATGGGGTGCCCGAGGGCAGCCGTTTGACTCAAGGCAAGTCGCTATTTGAAGGCATGTTGACCGAGAAAGCCTTGGCAAGTGTGACCGCGCTTAACTCGATTGCGAAAGCGCGGGGCCAAACCCTGGCGCAGATGGCTCTCGCGTGGGTGCTGCGCGATGGCGGTATCACGACAGCGTTGATCGGTGCCTCGAAGCCGGAGCAAATCGAAGACTGCGCCGGTGTCGTGGACAATATGGATTTCAGTGTTGAAGAGCTGTCTGCGATTGACCGCCACGCGACTGAAGAAGATATCAACCTTTGGGCGCGTTCATCGGAGGGCGTGTGATCGAGCGTTACACGCTTCCTTTTGCCGCACCTGGGCAATCCGTTGGCTTGCTGGGTGGTTCCTTTGATCCACCCCATGCAGGCCATGTCCACCTGACCCATGAAGCGCTGAAAAGGTTTGGTCTCGATAAAATATGGTGGTTGGTCTCTCCGGGTAACCCACTCAAAAATCGCGAGCCTGCACCATTGCACCACAGGTTGGCCGCTGCCAAAGCTTTGGTCCAGCACCCGCGTGTCGAAGTGACGGCTCTGGAGGTTGAGATTGGGACGCACTATACGTCCGACACAATCAAAAAGCTGCGGTATCTTTACCCAAAAGTGTGTTTCGTCTGGCTGATGGGCGCTGACAATCTCGCCCAATTTCACCGCTGGGATCGTTGGCAAGAGATCCTGGAAAATGTCCCGATCGGCGTGCTTGCCCGCCCCGGCGGCCGTATCCCCGCGCGGACCTCGAAGGCTGCACAACTTTATTCCGACTACCGCGTCCGGAAACGCGATGCATTTGGTCTGGCCCAACGCGTGGCGCCCGCTTGGAGCTTTGTGAATATGCCGATGTCATCTGAAAGTTCCACCGCAATTCGCGCACGGAATGGATAGCGGAGCTAAACCCCTTTGATTTCTCAGATATATCCGGATAGCGGCATTGTTTTTTGCCGCCGAGCTTATTTTTATAACGACCTAAAGTGTCATGTGCCGGGCGCGCGCGCCCCGTTCGATGGCGGCGGCGGCGAGACGATCTATACTCAGTTCGTATCGGATTTCAGCCAGCAAACGCAGCTCCGTTTCTTTGAGCATGCCATCCGCTGCAGCCACGTCACAAGCCAGCGCATAAGCTGTTTCGTATAATTTCTGCGGAAGGGTTTCGCGCAACAAGCCAAACAAGGCATCAAGCCCGTCCTCTTCGGTCAACAACTCATACACCATTGTGCTGACGCCGGATGTTCGATCCGCGTCGTAGTCTCCGAATACAGGCATGTGGTTCACAATTTTTTGGATTGTGATCAGCTCTGAGGTTCGGATTTCTTCGTCTGAAGCCGAGACGGCGACCATAAGAGCGACCAATGCGTCTTGTGGCGACAGCGGGGGAGAATTGTCTGCGGTCATGGATGTGGTCCTTTCGCGGGTTCTTTTGCTCTTTATTGACGCGCAGGCCGTCCGACAATAGGTAGCGGGGCGCACGTGGTCTGGGGCCGCGCCGCCGATGATAAGGACCAAACCGATGAGTGATCTGCGTGAAATTGCGATGGCATCCAAAGCCTGGCCATTCGAAGAGGCACGCCGTGTTCTCAAACGGGTTGGCCCGAAGGGTCCCGACAAAGGCTTTGTGTTGTTCCAGACCGGTTATGGTCCAAGTGGTTTGCCGCATTTGGGCACGTTTGGTGAAGTCGCCCGCACAACCATGGTGCGCCGCGCGTTCGAGCAGCTCAGTGATATCCCGACTAAGTTGATCTGTTTTTCTGACGACATGGATGGATTTCGAAAAGTGCCAGGCAATATACCGATGCAGGAACAACTGGCGCTCGATCTGAATCTGCCATTGACCAAGGTGCGCGATCCATTTGGTTTGTATGAGGGGTTCGCACAGCACAACAACGCGCGACTAAACGCATTTCTTGACAGCTTTGGGTTTGAGTATGAATTTGCCAGCTCTACCGACTATTACACCTCAGGTAAATTTGACGAGACTCTGCTGATCGCGCTTGAACGATTTGATGAGATGCAAGCCGTGATGCTGCCGACACTTGGCGCTGAGCGCCAGGCAACATACTCTATTTTTCTGCCCGTAAGCCCGAAAACGGGCCATGTTTTGCAAGTTCCAACGTTGGAGCGGAACGTTGCGAAGGGAACGATCGTTTATCGCGAACCTGACGGTGAGATTGTCGAAGTTCCGGTCACTGGTGGCAGCGTCAAAATGCAATGGAAGCCTGATTGGGCAATGCGTTGGGCTGCGCTGGGCGTCGATTACGAGATGTCCGGCAAAGATCTGATCGACAGCGTTACTCAATCCAGCAAGTTGTGCCGTGTCATGGGGCGGAGGCCGCCCGAAAGCCTGTCTTACGAGCTTTTCAATGACGAACATGGCCAGAAGATCAGCAAATCTAAAGGCAACGGGCTGTCAATGGAAGAATGGTTGACCTATGCCGCACCGGAAAGCTTGCAATACTTCATGTATCAAAAGCCAAAGACCGCCAAGCGCTTGTTTTTTGACGTGATTCCGAAAGCGGTAGATGAATATCACCAGCAACTGCAAGCCTACGCTGACCAAGATCCCAAAGCTAGGTTAAGCAACCCTGTCTTTCATATCCATGGTCCAGATGTGCCTACCTCCAATCTGGTGGTGCCGTTCTCGATGCTGCTAAACCTTGCCAGTGTTGCGGGGGCAGAAGATGCCAGCACACTTTGGGGGTTCATCCAGCGCTATGCCCCTCAGGCGTCCGCCGAGTCCCATCCTGATCTGGATGCGGCGGCTGGTTTTGCCGTGCGGTATTACAATGATTTCGTGAAACCGCACAAGACTTTCCGAGCGGCGACCTCTGTCGAAGCGGCGGCGCTGGCAGAGCTGCGCGAAACCTTGGCTTTCTGGGAAGCCGATACTGATGCAGAGACCCTGCAATCGGCGGTTTTTGCGGTCGGCAAGGCGCATGGGTTCGAGCCGCTGCGTGATTGGTTTACAGCACTTTATCAGGTCTTGTTGGGGGCAAATCAGGGTCCTAGATTTGGCGGTTTCATCGCTCTTTTCGGTGTGGCAGAAACGGTGAAGCTGATCGACACTGCCTTGGCCGGAAAACTGGTGACGGAGGGCTAGGGTTTGACGCGTCGCTCTTGCGATCTATCCTCTCGTTTTGGAAAACAGGAGCGACGCAATGAAAAGATGGGTTTTTGCAGCGGTATTCGGAAGTCTGGTTGCAGCGACGGGTCACGCGCAACTGGCTGAAAAATTTGAAATAACTGGTACAATTCAGAGCCAGATCGACGCATTTCAAGCCGACGATTTTGAGACCGCGTTTACTTTCGCATCACCGATGATCAAAGGCATTTTTGGGTCACCCGAACAATTTGGTCTAATGGTCAAAAATGGCTATCCGATGGTGTGGCGTCCTGCACAGGTGGATTATCTGGAATTGCGTGAAATTGATGGCCAGTTATGGCAGAAGGTGATGGTGATGGACGGTGCTGGCAACCGCCACATCCTTGACTATCAGATGATCAAGACGGACAGCGGTTGGCAGATCAACGGCGTACAATTCGTGCCGCAGCCTGGCGTTGGAGTCTAGATTTAGAGGTCGTGCATCACCACCCAGCGACGCAGCAGATCGTCCTGCAACCGGCGCGCCGAGAGCGCCCACCGTCGGCTGCCCGATGGATTTTCCCTTTCGTCTCGACTTAAGCCCTCGCGTCGGGACATGTCTGCACAGAACACCGCAAATACCAGATCGCGACCTCCTTTGGTGCGGATATAACCCGCCAGACTGGACACAAAATTAAGCGTGCCAGTCTTGGCAACAACATGTGCGTCACCGCGTTGCGATGCCTCGCCGGTGCGGTCGGTCAAGTGGATCGGTTGGAGAAGCTCCCGCAGCGTTGCTGGTACCCCAGTACCCGTTAGGGCCTGTACCATGGCGTTGGGACTGATCCGAGAAGCCCCGTTAAGGCCCGAATGGTCAACGAATTTCGCGTGATTAGCGTCCAGGTTTTTTGCCACCCACGCACTCATTGCTTCAGCAGATGAAGACAACGTTTCGGGCCGACCGCGATCCCTAAGCGTTGCCGTCAGACCGATCGTTTCAGCAGTGATGTTGGTCGAATAGCGCAGCATCGCGCGCAGCAGCGGTTTAAGTTCAGCGCTGCGTTCTTCTGCAATAACAGTGCCCTGAGCGCGGCCAGACACCGGGTCACCGATTTGCAGCTCAAGCCCATAAGAACGTGCAAGGGTCTGGAAGACTCCGGCTGCATAAGCGCTGGGATTGCGGACGGGCAGCCAGCGTCCGCCATCATTGCCCAGTGCGGTTCGCGCCACCGTCCAATACTCGACTTCGCCACGTTGTGCATAGGCATAGACCGGCAAATTGCGATTTGCGACGGCGACACGTGTCATCGTGACGCTAGGACGAACTGAATCAGATCGCGCATCCATACTGACATCGTAGGCTGAGGCGCGACGTTTCCATTCGAAGTAAACACGATTGAAGTTGAGATTCAGCCCCGAGATCGATGGGTTATAGCCAACATGGTCGGGTTGGCTTGGATCGATGGCTCGAATATAAGGCAATGCATCTGACGCGATGCGAAATTGACCGGTCATCTTGCGCATCCCGGTGGCCTTGAGAGCCAGGGCGAGCTTGACCAATCCGTCGGTATCCAACTGCGGATCGCCAGTTCCTTGTAGCACCAGGTCTCCATCCAAACGACCGTTGCGGATTGGACCGGTGGCAATAAGCTGGGTGCGAAATTGGAACCCATCGCCCAAGCTTTGCAGACCATATAAGGCAGTGATTGTCTTTGTGACTGAGGCCGGAGGCTGTGCCAAAAGGGGTGTGCGGGTTTCCAGAATCTGCCTGGTCCGCACATCAGCGACCGCGAAGGCGACCTTGCCAGAATTCGCTGCAGCAGCGATGATTTCGTCCGCGCTCGGGATCGCTTGACGCGCCCAATTGAGAGGGCGGGAAACTGGGATTGCAGAGCGTGTCGGGGCCCCGGCCCAAAGCGGACCCAACAGCCCAGATGCGAGACCCCCTAATATAAAACGACGTGACAGCAAAAAAGAACACCTGAAATCAATGGTCGAGATAATACAAATCGTATGTGATCAATCAAGATAAGGGTATTGCACCGTTGGCCAAACGCCGTCTACTTGAACTCGCTTATCCAGCGTTGTCGAACCGGAGTCCTAAAATTGGTCAGACCTATTTTGGTTATGCTGCTGGCGATGAGCCTGATCCCTTTGGGAGATACCGCAGGCAAGTTGATGACCGAGCTGGGTGTGGCTCCATTGTTCATTGCCTGGAGCAGATTTGTACTGGGTGCCTTCATGCTTGTTCCTTTTGGGGGGCAGGAGATTTGGTCCGGGGCCGCATACCGTGATTGGCGGATCTGGATGCGCGCAGGGTTTATCGTCGGCGGGATCAGTTCAATTTTGACCGCGTTGCAGACCGAACCAATGGCCAATGTGGTTGGCGCATTTTTTGTTGGGCCGATCTTGTCTTATGTTCTGTCGGTCTTGTTTTTGGGTGAGCGGGTCAGCCTCGCGCGCACAACGCTGCTTTTGGTTGGTTTTGCGGGGGTGATCCTGATCGTCAAACCTGGGTTCGGAATGACATTTGGAATGGGGTTTGCGATGTTGGCAGGGGCATTTTACGGGGCCTATCTAACTGCCAGTCGGTGGCTGGCAGGCCAAGTGCACGGCCACGCATTACTGATGTCGCAGCTGGTCATCGGTACCGCAATACTGACACCCTTTGGCATGACCAGACTGCCGGAGCCGACCCTTTATATTGCGGGCTTGGTGGCAATAAGCGCGGCGGCCTCGATGATGGGTAATTTGTTGCTGCTATGGGCTTATAGGCGAGCTGAGGCGACAGTTATGGCACCGCTGGTCTATGTCCAGCTTGTCGCCGCGACAGTTTTTGGATGGGTGGTCTTTGGAGAATTGCCAGATTTTCTGGCATGGATCGGATTGGGATTGATTTTGACGTCTGGTTTGGCTGCGTTGATCCTCAAACGACCCGTAACGTACGCAGGGTTAATCCGCCGTTAAGGCTGTGGCGCTAAATTGGCTGAGATCGAGGCCGAGTGGGTTGGCCTTTGAGTATTCCAACAGAGACAGGCACCTTCGCCGCATCCGTGCGCTGTCTCTGCGCATGTTTGTGATCGGGGTCCCTGTGCGCCAGTGAGGTCACCGATGAACAAGGCAGTAACCGACGGATTAGATTTGATGCCCCCCACATTTGTGGATGGCCTAAACGTCTGGAGCAAAGGCGACGGCACACCCGCCAGCAGCACTTGGCAAGGCGCATCGAATGCAGCACTGGTGCCGTCTGATCCAGATTTCGGTGCCTGCCTTGAAATCCAGAAAACCAGCGCGTTGCAAAATGTCCGATACAAAGGTGAGACACCGATCTTGCCGGGATGCTATCTGCGGATCAAGACGCGGATCAAGGCAATGTCGGGCAACTTGCCCAAAGCACGGATTGGCGGTTGGGCGGGTGATGCTGGCGACAATCATGTGTCTGGCCTGACGGAACAAGGCGCTTTGACAACACTTACCAGCTATGGCGATGTCGTTGAAATATCGGCAATTGTCGGGACTGGCAGCCGAACAGGTGTTGATCTTCAATGGGGTACGACCCCGGTCTATGGTCATTTTGGCATTGATTTTGAAGGCGCGACTGGCGGGATAGTCCGCATCGAGAATATCGTGATCGAAGACGTCACTCATCTGTTTCATCGCAAATTGATGGATTGGGTCGATGTACGGGATTACGGAGCCAAGGGTGATGGTGTGACCGATGATGCCGCTGCCTTCGAGGCTGCCGACACCGCCGCAAACGGACGGACGCTTCTGGTTTCGGAAGGCGTTTTCAAGATTGGCACCAGCGTCAATATTGACTCACCAATCCGGTTTGAGGGCACTGTGACCATGGACGATGCCACACGATTTGTGGTCCGGACCAACTACGATCTCGACACATATGCAGCGGCCTTTGGCAACGAGGTTTTGGGTCTGAAAAAAGCGATCCAAGCGCTCTTTAACACCTCAGATCATGATGCGTTAGACTTGTGCGGTCGGTCGATTAAATTGACGGAACCTCTAGACGTACAAGCGGCTGTTGGAAACTTGACCAGCTATGCGATGCGTCGGGTTATTCGCAATGGTCAGCTCGAGGCATATTCGTCAAGCGATTGGAACACAGATACTGTAACCAGCAACGCTACCTATTCGACCTCGAACATCTACGAGTTGTCAAATGTCAGCAATATCAGCCAGATCCAGGTGGGATCGTTGATTGAAGGCAATGGTGTGGGTCGCGAGGTCTATGTGACAGATAAGGACAACGCAACCGGAAAAATCACGATTTCGCAACCCCTATATGATGCGGTTGGCACCCAAACCTATACGTTCAAGAGGTTTAAGTACCTCCTCGATTTCTCGGGCTTCTCGTCAATGCAGAAGTTCATTCTCGACAGTATCGATCTGCGGTGCAACTCGTATTGTTCGGGTATCTTGATGCCGCCAGAGGGATCCTTGATGCGGTTGCGTATGGTTGATTTCACCAAGCCAAAGGACCGGGGGCTGACCTCGCATGGACAGGGGTGTCAGGGTATGATGCTGGACACCTGTAACATGACGTCGTCCGAGATCTCGGTTGATGTGCCTTTGCGCAGTACGATTGGTTTCAACTGCAACGCCAACGATCTCAAGATCCGTGATTGCCGGGCGGTTCGTTTCAAACACACAGCGGTGATACACGGCGGGGGTCATGTGTTCAACGGCAACCACTTCTTTCAGGGCGATGAGGTTACAGGCGGGTCGCGGACCGGGGCAATTGTATTCACGCGGCTAAACATCAAGACTCTGTTCACCGGAAACTATCTTGATAACAGTTTTATCGAATGGACCAATGAGCATGACGCCTTTCCGGATTTCAACAGCGAGTACACATTCGGAGGTTTGACGGTAACTGGATCGATTTTCACGGTAAATAATGCTGCCGATTGGTTCCGGTTCTTTGTTATCAAGCCTTATGGCCCCGGCCACTATATTCATGGCCTAACAGTTTCTGACAATGTTTTCAAAGCACTGAATGTACGGATCGACCGGGTGGAAAAAGTAGATACAAGCATCGCAACGTTAAACACCGGCCGGTATCGTAAGATTGTCTTTGACGCGAATAGCTTCGTATCAGTGGATCAGGTGACCTACAGCCCGGTGAATTTAGACTTCACTCGCAGTTCGCCCGAAAAGAACTGGGTGTGCCATTTTGGTGATCACCTGCCTTTTGGTGGTGATATCCGTCGAGTCGAAAGCATTGTCGCAGAAGGGGCAATTTACAATGGTAACAATGACCAGGTTTTCGCAATGCCGAATGTCGATTTGAATTACGGCAGTAACAAAGACGAGGCGCGGATCAATTGGCCTGAGGCCGTGCGCGGCAAAATTCATGTCATCGCCAGATGCGACGAGCCAACCTAATGGCATGACCAACAAGCGCCCGAGAACACGCAAAATGGGCACGGTAAATCTGTATCTCGGTGCGCAGTGATCCATTTGTTCAGCGTCGACATGCCGACACCCGGATCGTCCGCCACCTGGTTACGCGTCAGCCCCCTGTCTAACGTCAGCTGGACTTGTCGCGTTTACATTCCGGTCTCTGAACTCATTTATGCGGCCTTTTG
>JBELMC010000096.1:0-10009 GCA_042096155.1 Dinoroseobacter sp. | reverse complement strand
GAAAAATCCGGAAGTTCGCGCATCACAGCCTCGCAAAATCAATCGCGCGGATCCTAGCGGGTCCGCCCCGCTTGACCAAGGCCCAAAACCCGCTCATATCCGCGGTATGACAGAGCTTTCGAACATCCGTAATTTCTCGATCGTGGCGCATATTGATCACGGCAAATCCACCCTGGCCGACCGGTTGATCCAGTTGACCGGCACCGTGGCCGCCCGCGATATGAAAGCGCAGTTGCTCGACAGCATGGATATCGAGCGCGAGCGCGGCATCACGATCAAGGCGAACTCTGTCCGGATCGAGTATCCGGCCAAGGATGGCGAGACTTATGTTCTGAACCTGATTGACACGCCGGGCCATGTGGATTTCGCCTATGAGGTCAGCCGCTCGATGCGGGCGGTCGAAGGCTCGCTTCTGGTGGTGGATGCCACCCAAGGGGTCGAGGCGCAGACCCTGGCCAATGTGTACCATGCCCTGGATGCCGATCACGAGATTGTCCCGGTGCTCAACAAGATCGATTTGCCGGCGTCCGAACCGGACCGGGTCTGTGAACAGATCGAAGATGTGATCGGCATTGATGCGTCCGACGCAGTGCATATCAGTGCCAAGACTGGCGTTGGCATCCCCGATGTGCTGGAGGCGATCGTCACGCGCCTGCCTGCGCCCCAAGGCAACCGCGACGCCGCGCTCAAGGCGATGCTGGTCGACAGCTGGTATGACAGCTATCTGGGCGTGGTTGTGATGATCCGGGTGATCGACGGGACGATCCAAAAGGGCGACCGGATCAAGATGATGCAGACCGGTGCGGTTTATGGCATCGACAAACTTGCCGTGCTGCGGCCTGAGATGCAGGATATCGCAAGCTTGGGCCCGGGTGAGATCGGCGTGTTTACCGCGTCGATCAAACAGGTTCGCGACACCCGGGTCGGCGATACGATCACCACCGAGAAGAAGGGCACCGAAACCCCGTTGCCGGGTTTTCAGCCGGCCCAACCGGTGGTGTTTTGTGGTTTGTTCCCGGTCGACAGCAATCAGTTCGAAGATCTGCGCGACGCGATCGAAAAGCTGGCGTTGAATGATGCGTCGTTCAGCTCGGAGATGGAAACCTCGGCCGCGCTGGGCTTTGGCTTTCGCTGTGGTTTTTTGGGGTTGCTGCATCTGGAAGTGATCCGCGACCGGCTGGAGCGCGAATATGACATCGATCTGATCACCACAGCGCCGTCGGTTGTGTACCATATCTATCAGCGTGACGGCTCGATGACTGAGCTGCACAACCCTGCGGATATGCCCGACCCTGCCACGATTGGCCATATCGAAGAGCCCCGGATCAAGGCCACGATCCTGGTGCCGGATGCCTATCTGGGCGATGTGCTCAAGCTGTGCCAGGATCGCCGCGGTGTTCAAGAAGACCTGACCTATGCCGGACCGCGCGCGATGGTTGTGTATGACCTTCCGCTCAATGAAGTTGTGTTTGATTTCTACGATCGGCTGAAAAGCGTGACCAAAGGCTATGCCAGTTTCGACTATCAGATGATCGGCTATCGCGAAGATTTCCTGGTGAAAATGCAAGTCCTTGTGAACGACGAGCCCGTTGATGCGTTGTCCATGATGGTGCACCGGGACCGGGCCGAAGGACGCGGCCGTGCCATGTGTGAAAAGCTCAAGGATCTTATCCCGCGCCATATGTTCAAGATCCCGATACAAGCGGCGATCGGCGGACGGGTGATCGCGCGCGAAACTTTGTCAGCGATGCGCAAGGACGTGACCGCGAAATGCTATGGTGGCGATGCCAGCCGTAAGAAAAAGCTTCTTGAAAAACAAAAAGCTGGTAAGAAGAAAATGCGCCAATTTGGCAAGGTTGAGATCCCGCAAAGCGCGTTCATTTCTGCGCTGAAAATGGATGGTTGAACCCGGTTGGGCTGTTTATGGTGCCGCTGCGACCGCTTGTTGGGTTGGGGCGTTGACGAAAGCGGCGCGGTCTGAGCCTGTGGTCGTACGGCTTGAGTATCCGGCGCTTGGCTGATTAAGTGACCAAGCACTTTTGCCACGGAGCTGGACCCGCATGCGACGCCTTTTGAATATTGATCCAAGCCATTGTTTTATCGCCAATCAATGGGTGCCGCCGCGCGGAGGGCAAACCTTGGCACTGCGCAATCCGTCGGACGGGTCTTTGTTATGCCAGATCGCCCGCGGCCAGGCTGAGGATATCGACCAAGCGGTTGCGATGGCGCAGGCGGCGCTGGACGGGCCATGGGGTCGGCTGGCCGCGTTCGAGCGTGGGCGCTTGCTGGCCCGGATCGGGCAGCTGGTTCTTGAGCAGCTCGACGCGCTGGCCGAACTCGAAGCGTTGGATGTGGGCAAGCCGCTCACCCAGGCGCGCGCGGATGTGATCGCGCTGGCGCGCTATATGGAGTTCTACGGCGGAGCGGCGGATAAATTGCTTGGGACGACAATTCCCTACCTGGATGGCTATAGCGTTTACACGATGCGTGAACCCCATGGCGTCACGGGGCATATTGTTCCGTGGAATTATCCAATGCAGATTATCGGCCGCTCGGTTGGCGCGGCCTTGGCTGCGGGCAATGCGGCGGTGCTCAAACCGGCTGAAGAGGCATGTCTGACGGCCTTGGCCTTTGCTGAAATCGCACGGCGGGCAGGCTTGCCCGAGGGGGCATTGAATGTTGTTCCGGGGCTTGGGGGCGAGGCCGGGGCGGCGTTGGCGGCGCATCCCGGCGTTCGGCACATATCGTTCACCGGTTCGGTGGGGGTCGGCAAACTTATCCAGGCGACAACGGCGCAGAATATCGTTCCAGTGACCTTGGAGCTGGGGGGGAAATCGCCTCAATTGGTTTTTGAGGACGCAGATTTGGACGCGGCTTTGCCGTTCTTGGTCAATGCAGGCATTCAGAATGCGGGTCAGACCTGCTCGGCCTCGTCTCGTATTTTGGTGCATCAAAACCGTTATGACGAAGTGGTCGCGGCGATGGCTGCGCGGTATCGCGCGCTGCGGGCGGGGCCTGCTTTATCGGATCTGGATGTTGGACCACTGGTGTCTGTGCGCCAAAAAGAGATCGTCGAAGGCTTTCTGAGAAAGGGCCTAGACCTTGAAGTTGCAGCGCAAGGTCAGGTCATTCCAGACGCGCCGGAGGGCGGTGCGTATGTGGCCCCGACTTTGTTTGCGGGGCTGCGGCCGGATCATTGCCTTGCGCAGGACGAGATTTTTGGGCCCGTTCAGGTGATTGTTCCTTTCGCGGACGAAGACGAGGCTGTTGCGATTGCCAATGGCACGGCGTTTGGACTGGTGGCATCTGTATGGACCAAAGACGGCGCGCGTCAGATGCGTTTGGCCAAGCGATTGCGGGCAGGGCAGGTGTTTTTGAACAATTACGGGGCTGGCGGCGGTGTCGAGCTGCCATTTGGTGGGACCGGCTTGTCTGGTCATGGTCGCGAAAAGGGATTTGAGGCTTTGTACGGCTTTACGCAGCTTAAAACCGTCGCCGCCCTTCATGGATAGGATGTTTTCATGCGATTGAACGGAAAAACAGCGATTGTCACCGGTGGCGCATCCGGGTTTGGCGCGGGCATTGCACGCAAATTTGTCGCCGAAGGCGCGCAAGTTCTGATCGCGGATTTGAACATCGACTTGGCCAACCAGCTGGCCGGGGAGCTGGCCGGGAAGCTGACCGGGGAGCTGGGCGCACAGGTTCGGACGGTCCGGACCAATGTTGCACACAATGCCAGTGTCCAAGCCATGACCCAAGCCGCGCTCGATGCGTTTGGTCGGGTCGATATCTTGGTAAACAACGCGGGTACCACACATCTGCCTGCGCCAATGGACGAAGTGTCCGAAGACGAATTCGACCAGGTGTTTGCGGTCAATTGCAGATCTGTTTTTCTGACGGCGCGACATATTGTGCCGCTGTTGCGGGCGCAGGGGTCTGGTGCGATCTTGAATGTTGCTTCGACCGCCGCGGTCAGCCCGCGACCGCGGCTGAATTGGTACAATGCATCGAAGGGCTGGATGGCGAATGCCACCAAAGGTATGGCGATCGAGCTGGCCCCGCATGGGGTGCGGGTGAATGCGATCAACCCCGTCGCGGGGGAGACGCCGCTGCTCACGAAGTTCATGGGCGCGGACACGCCCGATATCCGGGAGAAATTTTTGTCCACGATCCCGCTTGGTCGGTTCTCAACGCCCGAAGATATGGGACATGCGGCGTGTTATTTGTGCTCAGACGAGGCGTCGATGGTAACCGGTGTGTGCATGGAGATTGATGGCGGGCGCTGTATCTAACGGTCCAGAAACGCGCGGACTGCCGTCAGAAATTCTGCTGGGGCTTCGGCATGCAGCCAATGTCCAGCCTTGGGAATGGTTTGAAATTCAGATATTGGAAACAAGGACTTGATCTTGGCATGGCTGTCGGATGGTATGTAATCTGACGCGCCGCCGGACAAAAAGAGAGTGGGGTTGGCGAACGCTCCAGTGATCTTGGGGAATCCCAGAATCAGAGGCATCTGATCAGCCAAAGCGTCGAGGTTCAGCTTCCAGCGCCGATCTTGCGCGCGCAGCTCCAGCGATTGGATCAGGAACGCGCGAATGCCCGGCTCTGGGATCGCGGCCGCCAATGCGACGTCCGCTTCTTTGCGGCTGGCAATCTTTGTAAGGTCCAGCGCCTGCATCGCGCGCACCAGCGGCATTTGTGTGTGGCGATAGCCGATAGGCGCAATGTCCGCGACCACCAATCTGTTGACCAATGCAGGGTTTTGAAGCGCCAAAACCATCGCGGCTTTGCCCCCCATAGAGTGACCGATCACATCCACAGGCGCGCCAATTTCGACGATCTCATTGGCCAGATCATTTGCCAGATCAAGGTATGAGTGGCCGGGCAAATGCGGGCTTTCGCCGTGATTGCGCAGGTCTAGGGTGATCACAGGACGACCGGCAGACAGTCTTTTTGCGATCACGCCCCAATTTCTGGCTGAGCCGAACAGACCGTGGACAATCACCACCGCAGGCTGCGTTTCCGGACCGGGAAACTCGTATTTGGTCAACATCCCGGGTCTCCTCAGTTATCGCCCATTGAAGGTTGTACCGGACGCAATTGGGTCCCGGGACTGTGTGGCGTTCCGGCCGCTTGGAGCAGGGTCCTGTTGCGCCAAACCCGCCAGTTGCTTTTACAAACCGGGATAGATCGGGAAACGGCCGCACAGCTCTTTGACTTCGCTGCACACTTTTGTCTCCACGGCGGCGTTTGCGTCTGCGCCATTGGCGGCCAAACCGTCGACCACTTCAACGATCCAATCGGCGATTTGACGAAATTCAGTCTCGCCAAAGCCGCGTGTGGTGCCAGCGGGCGAGCCCAGTCGGATGCCGCTGGTGATCATCGGCTTTTCGTCATCAAAGGGTATCCCGTTTTTGTTGCAGGTGATGTGGGCGCGGCCCAAAGCGGTCTCGGTCGTGTTGCCTTTGACCCCTTTGGGGCGCAGATCGACAAGCAGCAAATGGGTGTCCGTTCCATGGGTAACGGTGTCCAAACCCCCTTTGATCAGCTGGTCTGACATGGCTTGTGCGTTTCTGATCACTTGGTGAATATAGTGGGTGAAATCTGGTTTCAGGGCCTCGCCAAACGCGGCCGCCTTGCCCGCGATCACATGCATCAGCGGGCCCCCTTGAATGCCTGGGAAAATGGCCGAGTTGAACTTTTTGGCCAGGGCTTCGTCATTTGTCAGGATCATACCACCGCGTGGTCCACGCAACGTCTTATGAGTGGTGGTGGTGGCGGCATGGGCGTGGGGGAAGGGCGACGGATAAGCGCCTGCGGCGATCAAACCGGCGAAATGCGCCATATCGACCAGCAGGTAGGCGCCAACGGAATCGGCGATCTCGCGCATTTTGGCAAAATCGATGATCCGTGGAATTGCAGAGCCGCCCGCGATGATCATCTGGGGTTTATGCTGCGCTGCGAGAGCGGCCAATTGATCGTAATCGAGGGTCAGATCATCCTCGCGCACACCATATTGTATAGCATTAAACCATTTTCCTGACTGGTTTGGACGGGCGCCGTGTGTCAGATGGCCACCTGCGTCAAGGGACATGCCCAAGATGGTGTCGCCGGGTTGCAAAAGGGCCTGAAACACGCCTTGGTTGGCCTGGCTGCCTGAGTTTGGCTGCACGTTTGCAAAGGCGCAGCCAAACAGCTGTTTGGCCCGGTCCATCGCCAGATTTTCCGCGATATCGACATATTGGCAACCGCCATAATAGCGCCGTCCGGGATAGCCTTCGGCGTATTTGTTGGTGAGAACCGAGCCTTGGGCTTCCATGACGGCCGCTGAAACGATATTTTCCGACGCGATCAGCTCGATTTCGTCGCGCTGGCGGCCCAGCTCATCGCTCATCGCTGCGAACAGCTCTGGGTCGCGGGTGGCCAGGTGTTCTGTGAAAAAACCGGTATCAGATGTGTCGTCGCGCATGGCGGTGTCCTCTCAGGCGTGCTGTTTGCGTTTCTTTAAGACATAGTGCGCTGACGCGGAAGGCTCGAAATAGGCATATTAAATATGAGCAGCGTCATAAGTTTTGTCTCGACGGCTTGCGTTTCCGATTATGGCAGGCAAGCTGGCGCAGGAAATTATCAAAAGCGGGTCAGGGGATGTCCAACCGATCAAAGATTTGCATTTTGGCCAGCCACACAGCGGTGGCGGCGGATGCCCAGCGGGCCCTAGCGGGTCGCTACGCCACGGTGCCGATCGATGATGCCGATGTCATCGTCGCGTTGGGGGGCGATGGATTCATGCTGCAAACCCTGCACGGCACCCAGGATTTGCCCGCGCCGGTCTATGGGATGAATTGCGGAACGATCGGGTTTTTGATGAATGAATACGCAGAAGCTGGCTTGATGGACCGGGTGGAGGCCGCCCAGCAAGAGGTGATCCATCCGCTGCATATGCGTGCAATTGCGGAGGACGGGCAGATCACCGAGGCCTTGGCGATCAACGAAGTGTCTTTGTTGCGGGCCGGGTCGCAAGCGGCAAAATTGCGCATCAGCGTCGATGGCAAAGTGCGCATGGACGAGCTGGTCTGCGATGGCGCTTTGGTGGCGACGCCCGCGGGATCCACGGCCTATAACTACTCGTCGCATGGCCCCATTTTGCCGATTGGCTCCGATGTCTTGGCGCTGACTGCAATGAGCGCGTTTCGTCCCCGACGGTGGCGGGGCGCATTGTTGCCGATGGCCGCGAAAGTTCGGTTTGATGTGCTTGAGCCGACCAAGCGCCCGGTGATGGCTGATGCGGATTCGCGTTCATGTCAGCAGGTGGTCTCGGTGGAAATCGCAAGCGAGCCGAATGTGGCGCATCGCATTCTGTTTGATCCCGGCCACGGTCTGGAAGAACGCCTTATCCGCGAGCAATTCGTCTAAGGTGGTGCAAGTTTGCCCAAGCCCACTCGGCGTTCAATGTCGGATGCGATTCAGGACAAGCCGCGCAGACGTGGGCGAGCCCTTACGCGAAACGCTTTAGGTTTGTGATTTTTGCCAAGCGTCGATTTTGCGGTAGATGGTCGAGGGTGACAAATCCAATGCGCGTGCAGCTTTGGGCACCGATCCACCTTGGCGGGAGATCCGATCTTCGATCACCATGCGCTCGATTTCGGCCATGGTCAGGTCTTTGAACGCCTCGTGCAAGGGCGGTGCGGCGACAGGCAGAGGCGCCATCGGGATCTGGGGTTCTGATTTGGTCTCGAGGTTTGTGTCGGGTGGCAGCATGTTTGTTTTGACCTCGGGGCCATTGTTCAACACCACGACATTGCGCAGAACATTTTGCAATTGGCGCACATTGCCTGGCCACGGCATCGCCAAGAGCTGCTTTTGAACCGACGTGCTCAGGCGGGTGAAGCTGCGGCCTTCCTCAGCGCTCAGCTGCGCCAATGTGCTTTGGGCGATTTGGATGATGTCATCGCCGCGCTCGCGCAAGGGGGGCAAGTGGATCGGAACGACTTGCAGTCGGAAGTAAAGATCCTCGCGGAAACGGCCGCTTTTGACCTCAGCCAGCGGGTGGCGATTGGTTGCGCAGATAATGCGCACATTGACCTTGCGAGGGCGCGTCTCGCCGACGGGTTGTATGGTCGAGGTTTGCAGGAATCGCAGCAGTTTTGTTTGCAGATTCAGATCCATTTCGCAGATCTCATCGAGAAACAGCGTGCCCCCATCTGCCGCTGCGGCGGCGCCAAGTTTGTCTTGGATCGCCCCAGTGAATGATCCTTTCAAATGGCCAAAGACTTCGGATTCCAGCAGATCGGGGGGGATTGCGCCGCAATTCAGTGGAATGAATGGTTTGCCAGAGCGGTTGGACAAATCGTGGATCGTTTGAGCACAGATCTCTTTGCCGGTGCCACTTTCACCAGTGATGAACACCGTTGCCATCGACCGGCTGACCAAACGGATCCGGCTGTAGACGTCTTGCATCGCGCGCGATGTGCCAATGAAATTGCCGCATGGGGCGGTGGTGGGCTGGACATCGATCTGAGCCTCAGAGGCGGTCAGGGCCAGCTCGGCATAGGCATTTTCCACGGCCGAGACGAATCGCGTTTCATCGAAGGGTTTCACCAAAAACTCGTAGGCGCCAAGGCGCATCGCTTCGACAGCCTTGTTGATCGACCCATTGGCGGTGATCACGATCACACGCGTGTCGGGCTGCGCCCGAAGGATGTCGGCCATGACGTCCAGCCCGTCACGATCGGGCAGCATAAGGTCCAGTACGACTACTTTCGGCATATATTGGGTGAACGCAGCACTGCCCGATCCAGCGTCGGAGGCGGACACGACGTCATAGCCTGCGTTGCGCAAAACCGACTCGTAGACCAGCTGTAACGAGGCTGTGTCCTCGACCAATAACAGCGGGAAAGGTTTGGGCGTTGTTAGGATGTCACTAATCCTTCTCTTTTGGTGCGCAGACGGGCCAGAATACCAGACAAGGCATGGGCTGTTCGCTGTGTCAATTCCGGCAAAACGGCGCTGTGGTTGCGGTGTGCGGCCGCGTTCAGCGACTTGGCGAGCTGCAAAAGGCCTTGGGCGCCGATTGCGCCGCTCAGCGAGATCAGGACATGAGATTCCGCGCGAATTTTGCCATGGCCCGATATTGGGCTTGCAAACAACAGATGGGTTCGCACCCGCGACAGATCGCCAATCAAGCGGTCGAGCAGCTCGATCGACGCGCCAGGACCCGCGATCTTCAGCAACTCTTCCATTCGTTTGCAGTCGACGCGGTCAAGATCGTCGATTGGCGGAATCAGCAGTTCGGGAAAGTCGTCGCCTGTTCTTTTGGCGGTCTCAAGATGGGTGGCAATGGCTTCGCCGAAGGTCGCAATATCCAAGATTGGTTTGGCGATGATCCCATCGGCCCCAGCGTGAAAAATCGCGTCACGATTGGTCTTGAGGACATAGGCGGTCAGCGCAATCATTGGCATATGGGCCGACGGACCGGGTTTGGCGCGAAACGCGCGAATCACTTCGATTCCATTCAGGCGTGGCATTTCGATATCGATCAGCGCAACATCGAAATCTTCGCGCTCCAGCCAGTTCAGGGCTTCGACGCCATCGGGTGCAATCTCGTGTTCGGCGCCCATAATGGCCAGCATTTGGCTGGTCAACAATTGGTTTGTTTCGTTATCATCCGCGACCAGGACTTTACAACCGCTCAGGTTGGGCAGGTCTGTGGCGACAGCGACCGGGCTGGCCAGTTCCCATGCAGTCCGGGGCAGGTGGAATGAGGCAAGCGCGCCACCGTGGTCGCGATTGCACACGCTGAGTGTGCCGTGGATGGTATCGGTCAGCTCCTTGGCGATCCGCAGACCCAGTCCGGTCCCAGGTTGGCTTGAGTCGCTGGGCCGACCTTCATATTCAAACAAATGCGCGAGCGCACTGGCGGAAAATCCCGGTCCGTCATCTTGGATGGTGGCACATAGCGCGCCGTCCTCTGTGAGGTTGATCCGCATCTCGACGCCTTTGGGGCCAGCAT
>JBELMC010000095.1:0-10256 GCA_042096155.1 Dinoroseobacter sp. | reverse complement strand
ACGGAAAGTAGCCTAAATGCGCACCTGGGGCGGCACATAAACGGGGCAGGTCCAGATCACGCTCTGCGAACCGCATGACATCCAGCCGAACCTTCAGGCGATCCTCAAACTTTTGATCCGACCGTCCAAGCATTGGCTCAGCAACAGACAGCGGACCAGCATCATGGGCTCCAAGTAGCCTCGTCGTGCGAACCGTGATCGCAACAATTTGGACCGATTCAGACCCCGTTCGATCCGCCAATCCATCAGCGCCGAGACCTTGAGCCGCATATTGACCGGCCCAAGCCGCCGCATCCCTTCATGCAAATGCAAGTCCAAGACCGCCGCTCCGACCCGTCCCAAAACTATAGATCTGTCCGGTCAGATGGGAAATCGACGAAATCTGCAGGGGTCTTCGCCTATTCTTTTTACGCACTCATAACACTTTGCTTGATAGATAATCATAGCGACGCTTGCAGGGACCCAACCCTCTCCCTATATACCGCTCGGAAACGGTCGCGCGCCCACCCCGGGCCGTGACTCGGGATTAGGGGAGGAGAGGCCGATCACGGATCTTCTCTCAGAGACATCGCCAATAGAAGGAAACGACAATATGGCCAAAGTCATTGGTATCGACCTGGGCACCACGAATTCTTGTGTTGCTATCATGGACGGCGCTCAACCTCGCGTCATCGAAAATGCAGAGGGCGCCCGCACGACTCCGTCAATCGTTGGGTACACCGACGACGAACGTCTGGTCGGCCAACCTGCGAAACGGCAAGCTGTAACCAACCCGACTAACACCGTATTTGGCGTGAAACGTCTGATCGGTCGCCGCTTCGACGACGAAGATCTGGCAAAAGACAAAAAGAACTTGCCCTTTGAGCTGATCAGTGGCGGCAATGGTGACGCTTGGGTTCAAGTAAATGGTGACAAATTCAGCCCGGCACAGGTTTCTGCACTTATCTTGCAAAAAATGAAAGAAACTGCAGAAGGTTATCTGGGTGAGGATGTCACTCAGGCGGTTATTACGGTCCCGGCGTATTTTAATGACGCTCAGCGTCAAGCGACCAAGGACGCAGGCAAGATCGCCGGTCTCGAAGTTCTGCGCATCATCAACGAGCCGACTGCTGCCGCGCTGGCCTACGGTCTCGACAAGAAAGAGACCAAAACTATTGCGGTCTATGACCTCGGTGGCGGTACATTCGATGTGACTATTCTGGAAATCGATGACGGCCTGTTTGAAGTGAAATCCACCAATGGAGACACATTTCTGGGTGGGGAAGATTTCGACATGCGCATCGTCGACTACCTCGCGGGTGAGTTCAAAAAAGAACACTCTGTCGATCTGACCAAAGACAAGATGGCGTTGCAACGTCTGAAAGAAGCTGCTGAGAAAGCAAAGATTGAGCTATCGAGTGCCAACCAGACCGAGATCAACCAGCCGTTCATCTCGATGGGCTCCGACGGTCAGCCTTTGCATATGGTGATCAAATTGACCCGGGCAAAGCTGGAAAGTCTTGTTGCGGATCTTATCAAATCCTCGATGAAGCCCTGCGGAGCCGCATTGAAAGATGCTGGGTTATCCAAGTCTGACATCGACGAGGTTGTTTTGGTCGGCGGGATGACTCGCATGCCAAAAGTAATCGAAGAAGTTACAAATTTCTTTGGTAAAGAGCCCCACAAAGGTGTGAACCCTGACGAAGTTGTCGCCATGGGTGCTGCCATTCAGGCAGGCGTTCTGCAAGGTGATGTCAAAGATGTTGTTCTTCTGGATGTCACACCCCTTTCCCTGGGCATTGAGACTTTGGGCGGCGTGTTTACCCGGCTGATTGATCGTAATACGACAATCCCAACCAAGAAAAGCCAGATTTTCTCGACTGCTGAAGACAACCAGAATGCAGTGACCATCAGGGTTTTCCAAGGCGAGCGTGAAATGGCGGGTGACAACAAGATGCTTGGCCAGTTCAACTTGGAAGATATTCCGCCGGCCCCACGTGGCTTGCCGCAGATCGAAGTGACCTTTGACATCGACGCCAATGGTATCGTCTCGGTCAGCGCCAAAGACAAAGGCACCGGCAAAGAGCACAAGATTACAATCCAAGCGTCGGGCGGTCTGTCAGAGGAAGAGATCGACCAAATGGTCAAGGACGCGGAGGCAAATGCCGATGCGGATCGGGATCGTCGTGAGCTGGTGGAAACTCGAAATCAAGCCGAGGGTCTTGTGCACTCGACTCAAAAATCCCTCTCCGAGCACAGCGACAAGGTTGATCCAAGCACGGTCGAAGTGATCGAACTCGCGGTCGGCGCATTAGAAGAAGCACTTGAGGGCGAGGATGTTGGCAAGATCAAAGGTGCAATTCAGAACCTGACCGAAGCCTCAATGAAGCTGGGTGAAGCGATTTACAAGGCCACCCAGGAAGAGGCGGGGGAAGAGGCACCGGATGGTGAAGAAGCGCCGCGTGGCGTAGACGATGATATCGTAGATGCCGACTTTGAGGATCTCGACGACCGCAAGCACGGTTGACATAGCGTGAGATAACTTCAGACCGGCCTGACGCTTTTGGGCCGGTCCATCTGTTTCAAGGGGAACGCCATGGCCAAACGTGACTTTTACGACGTTCTGGGCGTGTCCAAAGGGGCATCTGCGGATGAGCTGAAAAAAGCTTATCGTGCCAAAGCTAAAGAGCTCCACCCGGACCGAAATTCCGACAATCCGAACGCGGAAGCCCAATTCAAAGAGGCCAATGAGGCCTATGAAGTGTTGAGAGACGCCAACAAGAAAGCTGCTTATGATCGGTATGGTCATGCGGCCTTTGATGGCGGTGGTCCGCGCGGTGGTGGCGGCGGTGGGGATTTCTCGAGCGCATTTTCGGATGTGTTTGAAGATCTGTTTGGCGACATTATGGGCGGTGGACGTGGCGGTGGTGGCCGTAAACGCGCAACCCGGGGCTCGGACCTGCGATATAATCTTCGGATTTCTCTGGAAGAAGCCTTCGCCGGTCTGCAAAAGACGATTCATGTACCCGGATCTGTGTTGTGCGAGAAATGCAACGGTACCGGCGCTGAAGGCGGCGCGGAACCTGTCACCTGCCCGACCTGTACAGGCATGGGCAAGGTCCGCGCCCAGCAGGGTTTTTTCACAGTCGAGCGCACATGTCCCACCTGTGGCGGAGCTGGCCAGATCATAAAAAACCCCTGCACCAATTGTGGTGGTTCAGGCCGCGTAGAAAAAGAGCGTGCGCTCAGCGTGAATATTCCAGCGGGTGTTGAAACAGGCAATCGGATCCGATTGGGCGGTGAAGGCGAAGCCGGTCTGCGCGGCGGTCCAGCCGGGGACCTGTATATCTTTATTGAAGTGGCCGAGCATCCGATTTTCCAGCGGGATGGAGTTGAATTGTACTGTCGCGTTCCAGTCAGCATGGTGACGGCAGCGATGGGTGGCGATGTCGAGGTGCCGACGATTGATGGCGGTCGCAGCCGAGTAAAGGTGCCATCGGGCAGTCAATCTGGAAAACAGATGCGGTTGCGGTCAAAAGGCATGCCAGCCCTGCGCGGAGCAGGGGCTGGTGACATGTTCATCGAACTCGCCGTCGAAACGCCCGTCAATCTGACGGCAAAGCAGAAAGACCTGCTGCGCGAATTCGAGAATCTCTCGGAAGACAACCACCCGGAAACCGCTGGTTTCTTCACCAATGTCAAAAAGTTCTGGGATGGAATGAAGGGTTAACCCCCTGTTTACCAATTCCGCGCGAGGGTATTTCATGTCTTCGCGCGCGCATTTCTCAGAACCAATTTTACCGCTGTTTACTCAGGCGGCTGAACCTATTCGGCCGTCTTATATCAAAGATCATCGCAAACGCCTTCGCGACCGCTTTATCAACGGTCATCAAGACACTGTTCCCGATTACGAGCTGTTGGAACTTGTGTTGTTTCGGGCCATTCCGCGCCGAGATGTCAAACCGCTCGCTCGCGCGTTACTCGATACTTTTGGTGACTTTTGTCACGTTGTTGCCGCGTCCCCCGCACGATTACGCGACATCGAAGGTGTTGGAGATGCCGTTATCGTCGAATTGAAATTGGTCGAGGCGGCCGCCCAGCGTTTTACACGTGGAAAAATTATTGATCGACCGGTGATTTCCAACTGGACCGCACTTCTGGATTATTGTCAAACTAGGCTTGCGCATCTAGCCGTCGAACAGGTGCGCGTGCTGTATCTCGATCGCAAAAACCGGTTGATTGGCGACGAGGCCCAAGGACACGGCACCATTGATCATGTCCCGCTTTATCCCCGTGAAGTTTTGAAGCGAGCGCTGGAACTGAACGCTTCGGCACTGATCCTCGTGCACAATCACCCGTCAGGTGATCCAACGCCGTCAGAGGCCGATATTAACCTCACCCATGAATTAACCCAAGGCGCGAGTGCGTTGGGATTAAAGATCTATGACCATTTGGTGATTGGCAAATCCAACCATGTCAGCTTTCGCGACGAGGGACTGCTATAATGGTGGGCAGGGCGGGTGGTTTCAAAACGAAAAAAGGTCCGTCGTCAAAGTTTTTTGGTCAGTTTGCCACTTGCTTTTAAAGACCCCTGCGAAATTCGCCGATTCCCTATCTGACCGGTGTCCCTCGTCATATAAAATAGGACACGAGAGCGGTATGAAGCATGGAGGCCGTGGTCCAAGGTTGTATTGATTATACGGCTGGCTTTTGATGTTGTGTCCGTCGTCATATAAAATGGGACATCAGAGCGGTTTGAGTTTTGGAGGCTCTGGTCCGTTTGTGTAATTGATTAAGCGGCTTGTTTTTGGTGTTGCAAGCGGCGTTGTTAGATTGTCAGCTTCTTAATCTTCTCCCTTTCCCTGATGATGGCTTTATCGCGTCCAAAATAGACGTCAGCTGGTGTGACGTTGTTCAGGCTCTCGTGGTATCGCTCGTTGTTGTAGTCGTCGACGAAAGCCCCGATCTGGCGTTCAAGGTCACCGGGCAGATAAGAGTTCTCCAACAACACACGGTTTTTCATGGTCTGATGCCAGCGTTCGATTTTACCCTGTTTTTGGGGTGGAATGGAGCCCCGCGCACATGATCCATTTTCTGTTCTTCCAGCCAGTCGGCCAGATCGCCAGAGATGTAGCATGATCCGTTGTCGCTAAGCAGACGAGGCTTGTTTTGAACAACGGCCCTGTCATAACCAGACGCCGCTAACGCTAAGTCGATGGTATTTGTCACATCTTTGGCGCGCATCGTCGCGCACTGCTTCCATGAGATGATGTAACGGCTGTATTCATCCAGGATCAGGGACAGCTAATACAGGCCCCAACCGATGATCTTGCGGTCGATAAAATCGGTCTGCCACAACGAGTTGATGGCCGTGGTTTTATCTTTAAACTCATTAGCGGCCTTGATCACCACATAATCAGGTGCCGTAATCAAATCAGCTTCCTTCAGAATGCGGTAAGCTGATGGTTCAGAGACAAAATATTGTGTCTCATCCGGGTGTTTGACCACCAGTTCCCGCGTGGTCAGCGCTTCCTGATCCAGCGCAAACTCAATCAACTCATCGCGACGGGCATCAGGGATGTGAATCCAGACCGATCCCGGACGAGAGAATCTGTCCGCCAGCCCATCCAAGCCTCCGTCGACATAGAGATCATACCATCGATAGAATGTCGTACGCGGGATGCCCAGCATGTCGAGGGTTTGCTTTTTCGGCAGATGTGAGCCTTCAAACGTGCGAATGATCTCAAGCTTTTCGAAGGCAAGGTATCTAATCTCGTATCCCCCAGCCCCTGTCATGCTTTTTTTAAGCAGCCGGTTCTCAAGCGTCAGATCGGCGACGCACTCTTTCAAAGACAACGCCTCAGAATGCAAGTCTTTCACCGCAGGCGATGTGGCCTGCCGCGCCGTGTCGCCAGATAACCGGCGCTTGCCAGCTTTTAGAAACTCCTTTGACCAGCTCTAATATAGGCTTTCAGCTATACCTTCCCGGCGACACAGCACCGAGATTCTTTCCTCGCCACGCAGGCCTGCCAATACAGTCCGGATCTTCTCTTCCGCTGAATAGGTTTGCCGCGTCTTCCGGCGGATGGTCTTGACCACTTTCTCGGCGGCGTCTTTCGATGTCTGCGGTTTCTGCGTCAGATCTCCTAATGATAAGGTGAGCCAGAAATCTTCCCTTATTCAAATCCTCAAATCTGTCCCAAGGGTGCTGACGTCAGGCATGTAGCGGTTGAGCACCGCGATCCTGATCTGGAGCTCTGCGACCTGCCCGTCGAAGGTGAGCCAGTGATGCGCCATTGGTTCGAGCACAATGGCGAACGGCCATGAGACCTTGGCCAAGGAGTTTGCCGCAGTTCATCTTCGTCTCTGCGCGGCTACGGCTGTGATATCCGGTCAGTTTTCTCCAGGGCGCTCGTCCAAGATACTTGCACGCCCTTACAGCTTCGTTTCGTGCGATGGCTCCCGCCATGGTTGGTTTCCAAAGTTGCGCATTCTTGCGCGGAGGGATGATGGCAGCGGCTCCGCGAGCGGCAATTGCGTTATGACATCTGCGCGTGTCATAGGCCCCATCGGCGGTGACAGTGGCGATGTCTTGATCCGGTGGGATTTGCTCCAGCAGGTCGGGCAACATCGGGGCATCGCCAACATTGCTTGTTGTAACGCCAACCGCGCGGATCTCCAGTGTTTCCTCATCCATACCGATGCGAAGCTTGCGCCACAGGCGCTTTTTGCTCCCGCCATGCTTGCGCGCGTTCCACTCGCCTTCGCCCTCAGCCTTGATCCCGGTTGCATCGATCAACAGATGCAGTGGCCCCGATCCGCCACGGTAAGGGATGGCAACGTTCAGTGTCTTCTGGCGGCGGCAAAGGGTGCTGAAGTCCGGGACTTTCCAGTCAAGGTCTGCCAGACGCAACAAGCTTTCGACGAACCCGGTCGTCTGCCGAAGAGGCATGCCAAACAGTACCTTCATCGTCAGGCAAACCGGTATCGCCGCGTCGCTGAACTCGGGCTAGCGCCCCCGCTTGCCTGTCGGCGGCGCATACCACGACATCTCAGGATCAAACCAGATTGATAGCGATCTGTTCGGTGGCACAACAGACATCGCCCCGCCAGATCTTTAACGACAAAAACGGAGGTTTTAGGTTTTTCGCGTCAGGCTTTTAGCCAATTTATGGCGGCTTTCGCGGAGCCACGCAGCAAGACTAAGCAGCACCGCTAAAGGCAGAAATATCCATGCTGCGACCAGCGGTGAGACCTGCAAATCGGACGTCAGTGCTGCTTGGCGCGGAGTTAAGCCGATCCAACCGCGCCCGGACGCCACCCTATTTTGACGGACCAAACGGATATCCGGGACCCCAGCATGGATTGGCAAAATACCGCCGCGCGCCTCGGCAACCAAAGCACCCAAAGAATCCGCACTTGCCATGGTGTTGATGAACTCACGCGGGGCGGCGGGGCCAATGCCGATCACGGTCTCCAAATCTCCTTCTTGCAACCGATATAATCCCGGCTCTGGGGCCTCAAACGTCGTTTGCGCCCGACCCGGCCCAACCGAATCAAGCTGCAAAAGGACCACGGCCCCATCGGGTCCAACGACCGAAACCTCATGGGCCTCATCGCTCAGCGCACGACGGGTCAAAGTCATGGTTTGACCTTCTGCATCCGCCACCAGTGCGTTCTCCTCGAGCTCCGGCTCGCCCATCATCCAATGGGCCAGTCGGCGCAAAAGCTCTAGCTGTGGGCCGCCGCCTTCAAATCCGCGATCCCAAAGCCATGCGTGGTCCGATGCCAACAATGCCACGCGACCCTCATCAACCCGGTTCAAAATCAAAAGTGGTGCGTCACCCGGTCCTGTCATCACGGTATGTGCGCCATCTTTCGGTCGCACTTCGATCATCCGCATCCAACGACCCCAATCAGGACCCTCAACCGGGGCCAGACCTGCCGTGACCGGATGCCGTTGCCCTAAGTCAGAGATCTGAGGTTGGAATCCACCTTGCAAAATTTGCGCCGTTGGTGTGCCCGGAATGACACGAGCCAGAGGCGACCGGTAAATCGAGTTTACGCCTGCAAAATCCGGCCCCGCTGCGATCAGAACTGCACCACCTGCCCGAATGTAGTCCCGGATACTAGCGAAATACACGTCTGGCAGGATCCCCCGACGCGAATAGCGGTCAAAGATGATCAGATCGAAATCGTCAATTTTTTCGAGGAACAATTCGCGGGTTGGAAAGGCGATCAGACTCAGCTCCGAAACCGGCACACCATCTTGTTTGTTCGGTGGCCGCAGAATGGTAAAATGCACCAGATCGACGGCCGAGTCCGACTTGAGCAGGTTACGCCAAGTCCGCTCGCCGGCATGAGGCTCGCCCGACACCAACAAAACGCGCAGCCGGTCTCGCACGCCATTGATCTGGACAACGGCAGCATTGTTGCGATGGGTCAACTCCCCAGGGGCCTCCGGCAACGTGAACTGTACCACATTGCGCCCGCCATGGCGCAGGACCAACGGCACCGCGATATCGCGTCCAATTGGCAACTGAACCGCGAATGGCACTGCCCCATCCACTGAGACCTGTACCGTTGCCAAACCGCCAAGATCAGCAGGTACAGCGCCTTGATCCTCAATCCGCAGGGTTATCGTGACCTGTTCGTCGATGATCCCAAAAGCAGGCGCGTTCGAGATCACCAACCGGCGATCCCAATCCTCGGGCTCTCCGGTCAAAAGTACATGCAAAGGGGCAGGCAGGTCAGGCGCCTTTTCCAGGTCATGGATTTGTCCGTCTGTTATCAAAACAATACCCGCCACTCTTGCATTGGGTATGTCGGCCAAGGTCTGGTTCACTGCACGCATCAGTTCCGTGCCGCGATCCCCCGGCGCATCCGTCAGCCTTTGGACGTGCAGTTCAGTGTTCGGACGCGCCGCGATCTTTGCGCTTATCTGGGACAAGGCAGCTTCTGTTTGTGCGGCCCGGTTCGAAATCTGCTGACTTGCAGTGTTGTCAACGACCACCACAACAATGTCCGAAAGGGCTGTGCGGTCTTCTTCGTGCAAACTGGGATTGGCCAGCGCAAACAGCAAAATCGCAACGCCCAAACCACGCAGACCGGCGCCCCGCAATCCACGAAAGCCTGCGAAGGCCAACACCCCCCCCAATGCAATGCCGAGCGCTGCGATTGCGACCCATGGCACCAAAGGATCAAAGATCACCAAATTGTTCATTGGCCCAGCCTGTCCAGTAAGGCCGGCACATGGACCTGATCGGACTTATAGTTTCCAGTCAAAACATGCATGATCAGATTGACGCCGAACCGCAGCGCCATCTCACGTTGGCGATGGCCCGCACTTCCACGCCCTATTGGAAAAAGATATCGCCCTTGCGCATCCACAGCCCATGCGCTGGCCCAATCATTTCCGCCAATCACAACCGGGGTGACACCGTCATTGAGTGTGCGAAATGGCACGCCTTCGGCGCGCTTGGACTCAGCGGGCGCAGCCTCGACCCAGACGTCACGGCCCGCATGGCGTCCTGGAAAATCTTGCAGCAAATAGAACGAGCGGGTCAGAACGTGATCGCCCGGCAGCAAATCCAAAGGCGGCACATCGAGCGGCCCAGCCAGCCGCCGCAAAATATTTACCCCATCGGTATCGCGGTCAAAAGCGGCAAGATCCGCGTCGCGCGTGTCAAACATGATCATCCCGCCACCACGCAAATACCGGTTCAACTTGCCATAGGCAGCATCGGACGGACGGTTTTGCTTCGCCGAAATCGGCCAGTAGAGAAACGGGAAGAAGGACAGCTCGTCCGTTTCCAGATCAACGCTCATTGGCGCGGCAGGCTCAATTGAGGTACGCCGGCTCAGCGTTGCGCCAAGCCCACGCAGCCCTGCAAATGCGATTTCGTCCGCACGGGTATCGCCGGTGATCACATGACCCAACACGACCTCCGATGTCGCCAACAAGGCAATCGTGTCCTCATCTTGCTTGGATTGTGCAACGCCGACATGAGGCATGGCACACAGTCCGGCCACCACAACGATCATGGCTCTGGCCCCACTCAATCGCCCCGACAGCGCAAGAGCCGCGATGATATCAAGCGCAAGCAACCCCAAGGCGAACACCAACACAGCGCCTGCAAGCGGACGTTCAGATGGTGCGGCCAACCCCTCAACAGTGACGCCTGCAGGCCATTTCGCCGGTAAAATGATCCGTGCGTCATCAATCACATTGCGCGCCAAGACACGATCGGATCCTTCATATAATCCCGGCGGAATCC
>JBELMC010000094.1:9093-10375 GCA_042096155.1 Dinoroseobacter sp. | reverse complement strand
CCAGGCCGTGACCTCTAGCGTATCTGGCAAACTGTCTCGGTCAACAACCAGTGAGTGATAGCGCGTGCCCGACAGCGGGCTTGCAAGCCCGTCAAACACGCCGCCATTGTTGTGCAAAATTGTGCCCGCTTTGCCATGAACAATGTCACGATGGCGCACGATCTTGCCGCCAAAGGCCTGGCCGATGGTTTGGTGCCCCAGACATACCCCAAACACAGGTATGTCGTGGTCCGCCGCTGCTTGGGTCAGATCCAGGCAGATCCCCGCACGATCCGGGTCGCACGGTCCGGGCGAGAGCACCACGCCACTGGGGTTCAACGCAAGTGCGTCGGTGACGGTCAGCGCGTCATTGCGGTGGACAACGATTTCTGCCCCCAATTCGCCAAAATAATGGACAAGATTGAAGGTAAAACTGTCATAATTGTCGATCAACAGCAGCATCTCATTGTCCTTCTGGTTACACTGCGCAACGAAGGGGGGTGCATCCGGCGCCGTGGTCGCGGTATAGATGGGCTGAACCAGGCACTGGGGTCAAGCGCAGGACAGCGCGTTTGGACGAACAAAGGCAAAAGATGGGCAAAGGAATTCTTGCAGGACTCATTTGGGGCGCGATCAGCAGTCTTATCGTGATTGTTGCTGTGTCCTTGAATACGCCGTTGCCAGGGCCGGAGGCCGCAAATGTCGACACCCCCGCGGGGTCTGAGTTTGCGCGCCCGCCTGAAGGCCGCGAATTGGTCGTGCCTGTGCTGGAAGCGCCCAGCCTTCCGCAGGCGCCTGCGGTATCTCTGGCCTCAGACGCGCCTGATATGGCGCCGCAAAACAACGCTCCGAATGCCGACACAAGTACGGCCACGATTTCTCGCCCGGCATTGGAGGTTGCGGGGTTGGATGTGGGGCAGGGCGCCAATTTGACAGAAACGTCCCCAGCTCCTGTCCAAGCGCCTGCGGTGGCGCCCAACATTGTGCCCTCGACGCCCAGTCTGCCACAGGCCAGTCGAGATGTTTTGAACGAGGCACTGCGCTTGGCTGATTCTGCGGCCGCAGATTTGGCGCCGGTTGAGGCCCCCGGCGTGGATCTGACGCCGCCTGAGACCATTATCGCGCCAGACAGAGAGCCCCAACCGGAGCCCCAACCAGGGGCAGCGCCTGACCGCGACAGCGGGCCGGACATGATCGATGGTGCACAAATCGTGCTGCCGCAGGATGTCATGCTGCCCGATCTTCCCCAACCGACGCAAAAGCCCGAACCAGCGCCAGAGCCGGCCCCCGAACCAGCGCCAGA
>JBELMC010000094.1:0-8993 GCA_042096155.1 Dinoroseobacter sp. | reverse complement strand
CCAGCGCCAGAGCCAGCGCCAGAACCAGCCCCCGAACCAGCGCCAGAGCCAGCCCCCGAACCAAAGCTGAACGCAGACGGCCGACAAACCGTGACAACAGGTCGGTTGCCGTCGATCGCGACACAGCCAAACGCCTCGGCGCCCAATGCAGCGGCGCAAGGTTTGAAACCCCGATCGGGTTTCAACGGGGCCTTGGCGCGCAATGCGTTGCAGATCGAGTTGGAGCAAGGGTTGCCCTTGTTCGGGGTCGTTTTGATCGATCGGACGGGCGGCGATCTGCCAGTCGCCGAAATTGCCAGCCTGCCGATTCCAGTTGCGGTGGCGATGGATCCAAAAACCCAGGGTGCGGGGTCTGCTGCAGAAGGCTACCGCGCGACCGGGCACGAGGTTTTGGTTCTGGCAGAGGATTTGCCCCTGGGTGGCAACGCTGCAGATCTGTCGATTGCGGTGACGGCGTTGCTGGCGCAATTTCCATCGGCTATCGGCATTTTGTTGCCCCCTGACAGTGATGTGGCGCGCGATCGGGCGGCGATGGACCAGCTGACAATGCTGTTGGCCCGGTCCGGGCATGGGTTGGTCTTTGTTCCGGAGGGGCTGAATGCGGCGGGGCAGGCGGCAGCAGCGGCAAATGTGCCATCGGTCGATATTTTCCGAGTATTGGATGCAAAAGGCGAAGGCGTTCCGCTGATGACCCGGTACATGAATCGCGCGGCCTTCGAGGCGTCGCGCAATCAAACTGTCGCTGTGCTGGGAACCATTCAGCCAGGAACGCTACAGGCCTTGCTGTCTTGGGTCGATGGCAGGCGCGCCGGAACGGTCACTGTGGCGCCGATCTCAGCGATTATGGTGAAGTGATCCGGGGTCAGCATACCAGCGGATCGCAACGCCCATGGGATCGTGACCCGGTTTGGGTCCCACGCAAGTCGCAAAATTAGGTGTTGCCGCGTTTGACAAACATGCCAGCTTCTTGCGCAGCACGTCGTATTGCTTTGGATTTATTGACAGTTTCTTGGTATTCAGCCTCAGGGTCACTGTCATAAACGACACCACCGCCGGCCTGAATATACAAAGTGTTGTCTTGCAACACGGCAGTGCGCAGCGCGATGCACATATCCATGTCTCCATTTGCAGCGAAGTATCCGACACCGCCGCCGTAAACGCCACGTTTTTCGGGCTCCAGCTCGTCTATGATCTCCATTGCGCGAACTTTGGGCGCCCCAGAGACGGTTCCGGCAGGCAGGCCTGCCAACAATGCGGACAATGCGTCATGATCATCGGACAGCTCGCCAATCACGTTGGACACGATATGCATCACGTGCGAATACCGCTCGATTATGAACTCTTCGGTGGGTTTCACACTCCCGATTTTGGACACTCGGCCAGTGTCATTGCGGCCCAGATCAAGCAGCATCAGATGTTCGGCCAGCTCTTTGGCATCCGATAGCAAGTCTTGCTCGTAGGCTTTGTCCTGGGCCGGGGTCGCACCGCGCGGCCGGGTCCCTGCGATGGGACGAATGGTGACCTCCGAGCCGAACACACGCACCAGGATTTCGGGGCTGGCGCCAATCACTTGGAAGCCGCCAAAATTAAAGAAAAACATGAATGGCGATGGGTTCGTCCGTCGCAGCGAGCGATACAGCGCAAACGGCGGTGCCGTGAATTCCTGCGACCAGCGCTGCGATGGGACGACCTGAAAAATATCACCTGCCTTGATATATTCTTTCGCCTTATCGACAGCTTGGAGGTATTCCTGATGGGCGAAGTTTGACTGCATGTCCCCCACGGGGGTGGCTTCGCCCAGGTCTCGGGTTTCGCCCTCGGCCGGGCGTTCAAGATCGCGCACGGCATCCATCACGCGCTCTGCGGCCTGGGCATAGGCTGCCCGCGCCGACAGCCCAGAGCCGGTCCAAACCGGGCTGACCACTGTGACCTCGCCCTTGACACCGTCCAAAACCGCCACGACCGAAGGACGCAACAGCATGGCATCGGGCAGGCCGAGAGGGTCCGGGTTTACATTTGGCAGATGCTCAACCAACCGAACCATGTCATAGCCAAGATACCCGAAAAGACCCGCCGCAATTGGCGGCAAGTCGGCTGGCAGATCAATCCGGCTTTCAGCGATCAGGGCGCGGATCGCGCTCAGCGGATCGGTGTCCATTGGTTCAAACGCATCTGCATCAAACCGCGCAGAGCGGTTGATTTCCGTGCGCGTATCCCGGCATCGCCAGACCAGATCGGGCTTCAGCCCAACAACGGAATAGCGTCCACGGACTTCGCCGCCGGTGACCGATTCAAGCATGAAGCTGTCAGGTCGCGCGCGGGCCAGTTTCAACATCACAGACACGGGCGTGTCCAGATCTGCGGCCAACCGCGTGTAGACAACCTGGTTGTTCCCCTGATCAAACTCGGCTTGAAACGCGTCAAAAGAGGGGATTAATGCCATAACTTAAATATCCGAAATATCAAGGAAATTGGGCGTGGACCGCATTGATCGCGCCTTGATCAAGATACAAACCGGCCTCTTGTTGCACAGCCCGAGAGAAAGCATCAAACATGTCTTGCGACATGCTTTGGGTTGCTTGGCGGGCGAGGACCTGGCGCAACAAAACGCCTTGCTCATTGTCAAGATCAGGGCCTTTCACTTCGATCAGCTCGACGATGTAGATTTCTGCGTTGCCATCCACCAAAACGCGGCCGCCAGGGGGCAATAAGAACGCTTCGGACAACAACGCAGGTGGTGTCCCATCGATAAACGCATCCCGGGTTCGGTCGGTTTCAATCACGGGCGCCAAACCCAAAGCCGACATCGACAATCCCTGATCTAGGACGCCAAGCGTTGTTTCAGCCTGGGCGCGCAGGGCCGTCATGGTTGCCTGTTGGGTCCACAAATCGCGCACAGAGGCGGTGACCTCTTCGATTGGCTGTACCCGCGGATCGCGCACCGCATCGACACGCAGGACCACCAAGCCACCGTCTTCCAGTTCGATCAGTTCCGGAAAATCATCACCCGCAGCGGTCATGGCCGCATCGCGAAAAGCTTGGTAAGCTGCCAGGCCGGCATCGGAATTCGCGGTCACCTCGATCGTGTCCAGATGCATGTCCGTCTCGTTTACAAGCTCTTCCAAAGTGGCGCCGCCCGCCAGAAGATCATCGATTGGTTCGGCTTCGGCCGATACCGCTCGCTCCGCCCGGTCGATGGCCAGCTCGGCGTGAAGATCTTCGCGGACCTCTTCGAACGGAGTTTCCTGCGCGTTCAGAAGTGCTGCGACCCGAAAAAGAGCAGGCCCCAAATCGGTAGACAGCGGGCCCACCAGGCCGGTGTCTTCCAGTGCAAAAATAGGCTCTGACACGCTGTCTGGCAGATCCGCGCGCGCCACTTCGCCCAGGGCGATATCATCGAGGGTCAGACCGCGCTCCAGTGCAAGGGTCTCGAGGTCTGTCGTGTTGGCATCGATTGCGGCCCGTGCCATTTCTGCGTCCGATTGCGTTGCAAAAACCAGCCTGTAGAGTATCCGACGTTCCGGCTGGACGAATTCAGACAGCCGCGCGGCATAGGCATCGCGCAGCTCGGCTTCGGGGATATCGATGGTTTCGATCAGCATTTCCGGGGTCAGAGACGCGTAAGTGATCGTCCGGGTTTCAGGCAGAGTGAATTTCTCGGGGTTTTCGGCGTAAACTGCCGCCAGGTCTGCCTTTGTCGGCGTGCCGAGATCCAAGGCGATATCATTCGTGCTGAGCCGCGCCCATGAAAAGTTGCGCCGTTCGGCAAGATAGCCAAACAGGGTGTCGGCATATGTGCTGGGGGATTGAACGCCGGCCATGACGGCGGCTTGCAGCAGGCTCGCTGCGGCTTCGCTGCGGGCATTTTCTTCGAAATCGCTGGCATTCACGCCAGAGTTTCGCAGCGCAAATTCATAAGCTTGACGATCAAACGTGCCATCAATGCCTGCAAAGCCGGGGATGCGGCGGATCTCTGCGGCGACGATCTCATCCCCCACGGACAGCCCCAGTCGCACGGCTTCGTTTTCCAGCGCTGCCGCGGTTACCACCTGGTTGAGCACCTCGCGATCCAGTCCGACAGCCTGCATTTCGCGCAAACTGACGGCACGGCCCGCCTGTTGTGAGATGTTGCGAAGTTCGGCCTGCAGGGCATTGGCGTAATCCTCAACGGCAATATCGGTGTCGCCCACCTTGCCAATCGAGCGGACATTCCCGCCAAATGATCCAATCCCGAACCCGGCCAAACCGAGGATCAACAAACCCAGCAGAATGTAGACGAAAACCTTAGAGCCCTTGCCCTTCATGGTGGCGCTTCCCCCGATAAAAACCTGAGCCGTCACATACGCCAGCGGGCCGACGGTCACAAGGGGCCGATGACTCGGTTGGCGCTGCGATCACACGGCGGTGACGGCGGCGAGCCGCTCGGCCAAAGTTGCAATGCCTGCGCTGTCGATATTGGCGAAGGCAATACGCAGCTGACGCTCGGCAGATCCATCGCCCCCCTGGGTGCGTTTGGGGCCAAACATCGTGCCCGGCAACAGCAAGATACCGTGGTCTTTGACCAGCCGTTGGGCAAGCTGATCGGACGGTTCGGTCGCGAAAGGATGGGTGCCATAGCCGAAATAGGCGCCACATCCCATCAGCTCCCAGCCGTCTAGATTGTGAAAAGCTTTGCTCATCGCGTCGCGTCGGGCGAGGATTTCCCGCCGCTCGGCCGCCAGCCAATCTGCCAGATTTCGCATGCCCCAAAGGGCCGCATGCTGGCCAATTTGCGACGGGCAAATCGTGACGGAGTCGATGAATTTTTCCACTTGGGCCATCCGGGCTGGATTTGTCACCAAAGCGCCGACCCGGTGACCGGTCAAACGGTAGGCCTTTGAGAAAGAGTAAAGATGAATCAATGTCTGGTCCCAGTCGGGATCGCAAAACAACCCATGCGGCGCGTCGGCCTGGCTGTGAAAATCGCGGTATGTCTCGTCCACGATCAAGGCGATGCCGCGCGATTTGCACAATTCATAGAACGCCCGCAACAGGTCGGCCGAATACTCGACCCCGCCTGGATTGTTGGGACTGGTCAGCGCGATGGCGCGGGTGGCGGGCGTGATCAGACGCGCTGCGTGCTGTGGATCGGGCTGTAAATCCGGACCAGTGGGCAACACCTGGCACGTGACGCCCGACATATCGAGCCACATTTTATGGTTAAAATACCACGGACAGGGCAGCATGATCGCGTCACCAGGTCCGGCCAAAGTTGCTGTCACGGCCGAGAAGGCCTGATTGCAGCCTGCGGTGATCGCGGTTTGGGCGTGGCCGATCGAACCGCGGTAGACCCTGCTGATCTGAGCGGCCAACGTGTCGCGCAGATCATTCAGACCCAAAACAGGTCCGTAGAGATGGGTTGAGTCATTGGTCAAAACGGCATCGGCCATAGCGCGGCGCAGGCCCTCGGGGGGTGGGTCGATCGGTGCAGCCTGGCTGACATTAAGCAGTGGCAAATCGGCCGGGGGCGGCGTGTCTGACAACCACCGTCGGGCTTCCATCACCGGTGGAGAATCCGTTGCGGCATAGGCGGGGTTGAGATGCATGTCCGGCTCCTGCTGCGAAATCGGTCAAAATTGGCGGTGATCAGATATCAATCCGTGCCGCGATACGGTTCAACATATTGAAGTGCCATATCCCAGGGAAAGAAAATCCACGTGTCCTGGCTGACCTCGGTGATGAACGTCTGCACCATAGGGCGGCCTGACGGCTTGGCATAGACTGTCGCCACATGGGCCTCTGGCATGTGTTTGCGCACCACTTCCAGGGTTTTGCCGGTGTCGACCAGATCATCAATGACCAAAACACCCGTGCCGTCGCCGATCACACTCATATCGGGGGCTTTGATGACCTGTGGTGCGCTCTGGGTTTGGTGATCATAACTTTTGATACTAATTGTATCGACCATGCGGATATCGAGCTCGCGGGCAACAATCATCGCAGGTGCCATGCCGCCGCGGGTGATCGCGACAACGGCGCGCCAGGCCCCATCATCGGGGCCATTGCCATCGAGACGCCATGCAAGTGCGCGGGCATCGCGGTGCAACTGATCCCAACTGACATGGAACCCCTTTTCATGTGGCAAACGGTCGGTCATTGCAGGCTCCTTTGTTTTGGGGCGTGGTGCGCGCGACGCGGCCCCCTGGGATGGACTTTGCGTCGTCGTCGCGATCAGGTGTCGTCCTTGTCAATCCAATTCATGCCGATGGCGTGATACCCGGCGTCGACATGCAGCAGCTCGCCCGTGACGGCAGATCCCAGGTCTGACAGAAGATATAGTGCAGAATTGCCAACCTCGTCTTGGGTCACCGACCGGCGCAAGGGAGCGCCGGTTTCGGTATGGGTCTTGATGGCGCGAAAATCTCCGATTCCGCTGGCCGCTAGGGTTTTGATCGTGCCAGCGCTGATGGCGTTGACCCGAATGCCGTCGCGCCCCAAATCCTCCGCAAGATATTTTACGGAAGCTTCAAGCGCAGCCTTGGCAACCCCCATCATATTGTAGTTTGGCATCACCCGTTCCGCACCAAGATAGCTGAGCGTGACCGCCGCACCTCCGTGGTTCATCAACGGAGCGGCGCGCTGCAAAATGGCCGTGAACGAATAGACCGAAATGTCCATGCTGATTGCAAAATTGTCGCGCGAGGTTTCAACATACCGTCCGCGCAATTGGGTTTTGTCAGAATAGGCAATGGCGTGCACGATAAAATCCAATCGGCCCCACTGGTCGCGGATCTGGGCAAAACACGCATCCATTGAGGCGTCATCGGTGACGTCGCAATCCATCACCAGGGACGCGCCAACCTGTTGTGCCAATGGCACCGCTCGTTTCTTCATTGCGTCGCCTTGATAGGTCAAGGCCAGCTCTGCGCCCGCTTGATGAAGCGCTTGCGCAATGCCCCATGCGATGGATTTGTCGTTGGCCAGCCCCATAATCAAACCGCGTTTGCCTTGCATCAGCCCAGCCATTGACATCACCGTTTCTCCATCCACTTGTGCGATACGGTGTCGTTTAGGCGATTGCCCAATATGCATCAAGGGAGACGCCCAGTGGAGCGGACAGGAATTTTTGCCGGTGATGACCCGTTTCGGCTTGCCAAAGACTGGTTGGCCGATGCCGAGGCGTCCGAGATCAACGACCCCAACGCAATTGCGCTTGCGACGGTGGATCCGCAAGGGATGCCCAATGTCCGAATGGTTCTGCTCAAAGACATAGAAGAGGCAGCCTTCGTTTTTTATACCAACTACGAGGGCCGCAAAGGGCAAGAGATCTTGGCAAGTGGCAAGGCGGCTTTTGTGATGCACTGGAAGTCTTTGCAACGCCAAATTCGGGTGCGAGGCACCGTCACCAAAGAGGACGGTCCGATTGCCGATGCATATTACGCATCGCGCAGTCTGCAAAGTCGCATCGGGGCATGGGCCTCGAAACAGTCGCAACCTTTAGCAAGTCGTGCCAGTTTGATGACCGAGGTGGCAAAACAGGGTCTGCGCCACGGCACAGATCCTGTGCGCCCAGCTTTTTGGGGCGGTTTTCGCATCACGCCCGTGGAGATCGAGTTTTGGGCCGATGGCGCCTTTCGGTTGCATGATCGGTTCCGATGGTCTCGTGAAACGCCTGAAAAGCCATGGGATATCAGCCGTTTGAACCCATAAAATCTCATACGTTTTTAAATGGCTTTGTGACGTTACGTCATTACATTGCATTTCACGCATCGCAAAATGCAACTGTATGCAAAGGTTATATTTTCCCTTGCATTTTTAAAAAAATTACTCCCAAACTGCACATGTTGGTTTAGGAATTTTTAATGGCATTTGATTGAATAGAGATATGCAAAAACAGATATTGGAGGCCCCCGCAATCGAGGGGCAAGTGAAGTGGTTCGACCCAAATCGAGGGTTCGGCTTTATCGTCTCAGAGAATGGCGGACCAGACATTTTGCTGCATGCCAATGTGCTGCGCAATTTTGGCCAGAATTCAATCGCCGAGGGCACCAATGTCGTGGTGCGTGTGCAAAGCACGGACCGTGGTGCGCAAGCGCTGGAAATTGTCGCTCTGCATATCAAACGTGAGGATTCTTCCGACCTCGACTTGGATATGATGCCCTCAGCGGAAGAATACTCAAGCCTTCCCCTAGAGCCCAGCCGGGTCAAATGGTTCGACAAAGTGAAGGGGTTCGGTTTTTTGAATATACACGGCAAGCCAGGGGATGTATTTATCCATATGGATGTTTTGCGAAGGTGCGGGTTTTCCGATCTACAGCCTGGCGAAGCCGTTTCCGTTCGCGTCGGCAAGAGCGACCGGGGGGACCTTGCATTGGAAGTTCTCAGTTGGGATGCCGCAATTCGGGATTGAAAGATGACGCGATGGCGCGTGTCATATGCCGCCTGCTTGGCTTTGATCAGCTGTCCGGGCACTGTGTTCGCGGATCAATGTCACGAAACACGTGTCTCGCTGCGGGGGGATTGGGGCCAGGCGACGTTTCGGGTTGACGTGGCAGATGATCCGTCTGAACGATCACGAGGCTTGATGTTTGTCGAGCAGATGGCAATCGATAAGGGAATGCTTTTTGTCTATGACGCCCCTCAACGCGCGACATTTTGGATGCGTAACACTCTGATACCATTGGATATGATCTTCGTTGGCGCCGATGGCGTCGTGCGACATGTGCACAGAAATGCGCAGCCGCGGGATGAAACGACAATTGATGGCGGGCGCGAAATCCAAGCCGTTCTGGAAGTGAATGGCGGTTTGGCAAGCCGCTTTGGCATCTCGGAAGGCGATATGATGCAGCACCCATTTTTTGGGGCCAACGCGGTTTGGCCCTGTCCCTTTCAATAAGCTGAAATAGACCGTTAAAATTCATATGCCTGAGGTTAATCGCAGGTTTGTTGGTCCTGACACTGCGCCTATATCTATAAATCATTGCGGTGCGGGCGGCGAAGAGTGTATTTTTGAG
>JBELMC010000093.1:0-10385 GCA_042096155.1 Dinoroseobacter sp. | reverse complement strand
ATAAATAAGGTCGGATAAGATGATGAAACGCAACCATCCTGAATTGGACGCTTCTTGAAGCGGTCCGAGAACCAGGAATGTCGCCAGCACAAGGACGGGGCCCAACCCGAACAACGCGAATGTCACCCAAGTTTGAATCCGGTTGCTGCGCAACCAAGGAGGCATCAACGATCGCGCGGTTGCAGATTTCAAAGGCCGGTCCGTCAGTTTTGTTGCATATGTTCGGCTCGTTGCGGTGAGGCCACGCTCCTGTTGCTGTTTTACATCAACCGACGCCGACGTGTCACCTGAATATCTAGGTCAGTTATCTTTTTGCGCAGAGTATTTCGATTTATTCCCAACAAATCGGCACATTTGGCTTGGTTTCCTCCGGTTGCGTCCAAGGCAATCTCGATCAGAGGCGATTCAACCTCTCTTAGAATCCGCTGATACAACCCAGGGGGGGGCAAGGCGCCCCCATGCAAATCAAAATAGCGCCGCAAATGCTTTTCAACCGAGCGCGACAATTGATCTTGTTCTGTACCTCCGCGGATCACCGTGTCAGCTGCAGGTTGATTGCCAAGCATAATCTCCACTTCGCTGGCGGCAATTTCATCTTCGGCCGCCGTCACCAGCAGCCGTTTCATGGCATTTTCCAGCTGCCGCACATTGCCTGGCCAAGAGTAGGTGCGGATCAGCTCCAGCGCATCTTTGCTGAGGGTCCGGGATACGGCCCCCTCTCGTTCCGCACGTCGTAAGAAGTGATCTGCAAGCAAGGGAATGTCATCCACGCGTTCGCGCAATGCAGGAACTGAAAGCGTCACACCACCCAATCGATAGAACAGATCTTCCCGAAATTGGCCAGCCTCCATAATATGGGTCAGATCGTTGCGGCTGGAGGACATAATGCGCGGGGCATTGTCACTCATCGCATCAAGAACACGCACCAACCGTGCTTGAGCTTTGTCATCCAAATCGCTGATTTCATCAAGTAAAATAGATCCCTCTCGGGCGCGCGACAAAACCGCTGCGACTGAATCCTCGCTGATCAGATCCGCGGCGCCCACAGCCACAAAGGGCAAATTACGTCGATCGCAAAAATCATGCACGGCTTTCGCGATCAAAGATTTCCCAGTTCCGCTTTCACCTATGATCATCACAGGCAAGTCGGTATTCATCACCCGCGCGATCAACCTGTAGAGCGCTTGCATTTGTGCGGTACGACCCACCAAGGGAAGATCGTTTTCCGCATTTTCAGGCTCGGTTTTGGGTGCAACCGTGCGGCGCTTGACTTCCAGCGCGCGAGCAGCCCGTTTCATCAAATCGGGCAAATCAAAAGGTTTGGGCAAATAATCATACGCGTCGGCCTCTGCCGCTTGTATGGCAGTCATAATCGTATTTTGCGCAGAAATGATGATGACAGGGAGCCCTGGCCGCAAATCTCGGATCTTTGGCAAAGTTTCCAACCCATTGCCATCCGGCATGACAACGTCCGAAATGACGATATCGCCTTTGCCCTCTTCGACCCACCGCATGAGGGTCAGCAAGCTTGACGTGGCGTGAACTTTGCAACCTGCGCGCGTAAGTGCTTGGGTCAGTACAGTTCGGATTGTGCGATCGTCATCGGCGACCAAAACAGTTCCATCCATCAATTCGGCTCCTTTGAAGGGGGGGCAACGGGCAGGGAGATGCGGAATATCGTGCGTCCGGGAACCGACTCGACGGCAATCCAGCCTTTGTGATCAGAGACGATCTTGGACACAAGCGCGAGCCCAAGGCCCGTTCCGTTTTCCCGACCCGATACAAATGGCTCAAAAATATCGGCGGCAATATCGTCACGCAGACCAGGACCGTCATCGATGATCTCCACCTGCAACGGAACCACGCCACCAGTCCCGTCGGGGTTTCGCAAACGCAAGCTGAGCTCATAAAATGTTCGAATACGGATCGTACCACCAGGCTTGCCGACTTCGGCTGCGTTTTTGAGCAGGTTCAAAAACACCTGCTGGAGCTGATCGGGATCGGCAAAGGTCAACGGCAACGACGGATCGTAGCTTTCGACGACGCGCATGTGACTGGCAAAGCCAACAATCGCCGATTTTCGAGCGCGCTCGAGTATATCATGAATGTTGATGGCCCGACACGCTGGCGGGCGCAAATTTCCGAACTGTTCAACCTGGTCCAAGAGCTTCACAATACGACGGCTCTCAGCAACAATTAAGTCTGTTAGTTCAATATCTTCGCCGACTAAATTCATGCTGAGTAATTGCGCAGCACCGGTGATGCCCGCAAGCGGATTTTTGATTTCATGTGCCAACATTTCGGCCATTCCAATCGCCGATTTTGCCGATGTCTTTGTTTGAAATGATCGCCCCAATCGACCAGCGATCTCACGTGGATTGAGCAGGATAAGGATCTCATCGGGTGCATCGACCAAAGGCGCAATTTGTAAATTGCATTGCGTCGGTGCCCGATTTCCGGTCCCCACATCAACATCTGAAATAAACAAAGGCGCGAGGTTTTTGCGCACACGTGCCACGGCTTCATCCAACGGCGCATCGACCATCAAATGGTCCCAAATCGGCGCGCCAAGAATCACTTTGGATGACGCGTTCATGAAGGTTTCCGCAGCCGGATTCAGATCAGCGATCTTATTATCATGGCAAATAATGATCGCTGGGATCGGCATCGACAGCCAGAGAGACGCCGCTCTGTTTTTCATGCGGGCACCTCTTCAAAAAGGCCCTTGATCAAATCGAGCACTTTTGCAGGGCGATCTTCGGTCAAAATGTTTCGTCGGAGCGGTGGTTCGACCGACAGTGAGTCCAAATACCAACCCAGATGCTTGCGGGCGACACGGACGCCGATCGACTTGCCGTAAAACATAAGTATCGCTTCGTAATGATTTGTGATCATGTTATATAATTGAAAGCCCTTAGGGATTTTTGGCGCAACAGATCCGAACACTTCATGCGCAATCTGCGCCACAATCCAAGGTTTTCCTTTTGCCCCACGGCCCACCATCAAACCATCCGCGCCCGACGCATTCAGCGCGGCTTTTGCCGATGCCGCATCCACGATGTCGCCATTTACCAAGACAGGGATGGAAACCGCGTGCTTTACATTGGCCACGCCCGCCCAATCCGCGTGCCCTTTGAAGAACTGGCACCGCGTCCGCCCATGAATTGTGATGCGTCGAATGCCAGCGTCTTCAGCACGTTTGGCCAGCTCCGGGGCGTTCAGCATATCGCTGTCCCAGCCAAGACGGGTTTTCAAGGTCACGGGAATATTTACGGCGTGGACAACGGCATCAATCAGGGTCAAAGCATGGTCTAAGTCGCGCATCAGCGCGGAGCCCGAATACCCAGATGTCACCTTTTTTGCCGGACATCCCATATTGATATCGATAAGTTGTGCACCGCGGTCCGCGGCAAGCTTTGCGGCCTGGGCCATCCAAAACGGATCTCTGCCGGCCAATTGAACGGCGGTCTGCGGACCTGTCAGATCCAGCTCGGCTTTTTCGCGTGTCCCCGGGCGTGCCTGCACCATTTCTTGGCTTGCGACCATTTCAGAGACCACAAGACCCGCGCCAAAGGATGAAACCAGACGCCGAAACGGCAAATCGGTGATTCCCGCCAGCGGCGCCAAGGCCACAGGCGGTTCCAAAGTCAGTTGACCCCGATTGGTTGCTGGAAAATTAGCCACGTGCCTAATCCTTGTGCGCATACGGTCTTGGCTAGAGCTTATCAACATACACAGCAAGAAACCGAGAGGATTCGCAGGGGGGGATTCAATAATCGCCCAATTATTAGGCGTTATTTCTCTGTAGAACGAACTTCGATTGCACGATCTGAACGCGGCCCCTATGAGTATCGAAATGGGACCTGATCTAACCCCCAACACAGCAATTTTAATTGTGGCCGCCGGGCGCGGTCTGCGCGCGGGCGGCGACAAACCAAAACAGTGGCAACACATTGCAGGTCGACGGGTGATCGATTGGACCCTAACGGCTTTTGCGGCATTCCCACGTGTTGTTGTCGTGTTGCATCCGGATGACATGGCGTTGGCGAAAACGCTACACTCTCCGGCCGTAAGCTGCGTTGTCGGAGGGGCAACACGTGGGGCGTCGGTTCACGCAGGGCTCATGGCATTGGCTTGTGATCCACCACAACGCGTTTTGATCCACGATGCGGCCCGACCGTTGGTCAGCGATCAGATTATCAAAAATGTCCTCAACGCGCTTGAGACGCATCAGGGCGCGGCCCCGGCCCTGGCGGTTGTCGATGCGCTTTGGCGCGGGTCCTCAGAATTTGTAACAGGCGCCGAAGATCGCAGCGGTCTGTTTCGCGCGCAAACCCCGCAAGGCTTTCATTTTCAATCTATTTTGCAGGCGTATCGCCGCGCTCAGTCAGATGCCGTCGATGATGTGGCGATCGCACGCACAGCCGGTATTGACGTGGCCATCGTTCCGGGGGAAGAGCAGAATTTCAAGATAACGACGTCAGCAGATTTTGGGCGTGCAGCAGAAATGTTGGAAAAAGACATGGTAGATATCAGGACCGGCAATGGGTTTGATGTGCATCGGTTCGGATCCGGTGATCATGTGATGTTGTGTGGCGTCAAAATTCCGCACAATCGCGGATTGCAGGGGCATTCAGACGCCGATGTCGGAATGCATGCCGTGACCGATGCGATTTACGGCGCGTTGGCAATGGGGGACATCGGACAGCATTTCCCCCCCAGCGAATCCAAATGGAAAGACGCAGATAGCACACTCTTTTTGCAGCATGCATGTGCACTGGCGCAGGACAATGGATACGCAATAACACATACCGATTGCACCTTGATTTGCGAATTTCCTAAAATTGGGCCCCATGCCCAAGCCATGAGGACGCAGATGGCGGAATTGATGGGGCTCGATACCGCGCGGGTCAGTGTAAAAGCAACGACGTCTGAAAAACTCGGATTTGCGGGGCGCGGCGAAGGTATCGCCTGTATCGCCACGGCGACTTTGGTCAAATGACGGTGCGGGTCATAGTCACTTGGTTTGGCGCAGGTCTGCTGAAACCCGCACCCGGAACCTGGGGATCGGTGGCAGCGCTGCCTTTTGTCTGGTTCTTGCATATCACGGGCGGCTTTCCCGTGTTTGCCCTTGCGACGATTGTCGTTTTCTTCATCGGGTGGTGGTCAACCCATACCGCAACTTTGGGCGCGGCCGATCACGACCCATCCGAAATCGTCATCGATGAGGTGGTCGGACAATGGATTGCGCTTTGGCCTGTCTCTTTCGGTGCGATGATGTCGAAATCTGATATTCTGGCGCTCTGGCCGGGCATTATGGTCGGTTTCATTGCGTTTCGTGTGTTTGATATCACAAAACCTGGCCCTGTCGCATGGGCCGATGGTCGGTCCGATGCGTTGGGTGTCATGCTTGACGATGTCATTGCCGGGATCATGGCTGCATGTGTTGTCGGAATTTTGGCCTATATTGCGCATAAGGCCCTGTTATGAGGGCAAAAGACGTCGTCGCCGCTGCAAAGACCCATAGTCTTAAGATTACAGCCGCTGAAAGCTGCACAGGCGGCTTGGTTTGTGCGAAGATAACCGAGATTGCCGGGGCATCAGCGGTATTTGACCGCGGATTTGTGACTTATTCCAATGATGTTAAACATCACGTTCTCAATGTAAGTTATTCATCCTTGGAAGTTTTTGGCGCCGTTTCCGAGCAGGTTGCCGCCGAAATGGCGCGCGGCGCACGCCATGCCGCCGGTGCTGATCTGGCAGTCGCCATCACAGGGATCGCGGGGCCCGGTGGGTCAGATTTCAAACCCGAAGGCCGCGTCTGTTTTGCGATCTGTGACATAAACCAGCATGTTCATTCTGAAACCGTAGAATTTGGCGCGCTGGGACGTCGCAATGTACGCGAATCGGCCTCAGACCATGCGTTATGGCTGATGTGGCGAGCGCTGATGGATCTCAATGCCGCCTAGAAATTCAGCTCACGCATCACCCATGGGACAGAATCACTTAACGTGGGGAGTTTGGGGGCAATAAGTGGCGTTTCAGCGTGTCCCAGGCATTGGCGAACACGCTTTTTCCGCCCGTTGCGTCGCGAAGGATCATCACCCCAATGCATACGCACCAATACGAGGATCGGAGATGCGAGGACGGTACACACAGCCAAAGGCCCGTGGCTGAACTGGGCACCCCAATCGCCATCCGATCAGCTTGAATGCGTCAAACACGGTCGGGCGGCCCTTCTTTTTCCGCTTTCCGTCAAAGCGCTTCACCCCGCGCCAAGAAACGCCGCCGCGGCCTGCGGTGCGCGTGCTATAATACAATAAAGACGAAGGCCGCGCGGCACTGTTGCACAAGTCGGGTGAAGGGCGTTTTTTCCTTTCTCCAGAAGAACTTATCCTACGGGCTCTGTGATAGGTATGCCAAGTGCTGTGTAGCGATTGCGCACAGCGATCCGGGTTTGGAGCTTCGCAACCTGCCGGTCGAAGTCCCTCGCCATGCGGCCCTGGCCGAGGAGTTTGACGCAGTCCATCTTCGTCTCTGCGCGGTTGCGGCGGTGATGGCCGGTCAGGTTTCGCCAGAAGGCGCGACCGAGATAACTGTATGCTCTCACGGCTTCGTTTCGCACGATGGCGCCCGCTGTCATGTTGGCTTCCAAAGCGGCGCAGTCTTGCGCGGAGGGATGAAGGCCGCGGCGCCCCGGGCAGCGATCGCATTATGGCATCTGCGCGTGTCATAGGCCCCATCGGCGGTGACAGTGGCGATCTCTTGATCCGGTGGGATCTGCTCCAACAAGTCAGGCATAATCGAGACGACATCATGCGTCTTGCTGTCAGAATCCGCAATAAGTCTTTGACATCGAAAGGGCGCTCAATCGCATTCGACAAAATAAAAAGCCGTGTTTAATTTGGCAGAGTTTTGTCAAAAAAAGGTCGTGTGACATGGGGAATCCGCTATTTGTACTTGCAGGATAAAGTAATGCCGAAAGAATAGCGGACAATGAAAGTCTGTGAGATTCGGTATCAGTCAATATCCCGGGTGGTATTGTTTTGAATGAAGTCCGGGGTGGCACCTCGCTTGGAATTGCTGATCCAAAAGCGGATTGGTATCCATTTGAAGACGGCAATCCGGAATCCGCAGAGCTCTATGAAACGTTACTCAAAAAAATAGACGAAAAGCTAAAAGAGGATGATAATAATTACCTTGCAGGTGTACTTTGGGTTCAAGGGGAAGCAGATGTTAATTATCTTAAAGGTGAAGCTAATCCTAGCAACCCAGAATATCAGAAACAGCTGCAGGCACTGTACGACGGATTAGCTACAAAATACGATAACAAATTTAATGACTTAATTTTTGTAATTTCAAAACTTTCCGATTATGTTAAACGATATCACCCCGATAACAACAATCGGCAGGATCCAGATGATATCCAGTTTGCCCAGGGGCAGGTTGCCGCTGACAACGATAAGGTTTACTTGTTGGATCCTGACCTTGCGTTCGATCGTTATTTAGTGACCAACGGCCTTAATGGAGAGGCCGACGACCTTAATGGACAGGCCTACGACTCCCCATTCCACAAGGACCCGATTCACTACAACGAACTAGCAACTGGCATAATCAGCAAAGCATTTGTTGAATTTTATAATAAGCTTCAGGGAGAAGATTATACTAACCCGAAGGAACCGGTATTTCCTGGCCACCTGGGTACCGTAGCTGTACGAAATATCGGTCGCGGGCTTGCTGGAACCGATGGTCGCATGGACACGATGTACATGATGTACAGCAAGAAAGTCGTCCACGACCGGTTTTTTGAGACTCACGAGTTCGCAGCCGACCACCTCATCTTAGTGAAGTATATCGACAACAAATGGGTATACGATAGCAATAAGGATGATGTCGTATTCTTGCCGACTGAGACGGATATCTTGCTTGCAGAGGTTGATTTTGGCGCGGACACCATCACCGATTTGTCCGGGCAGAAGTTCGTGATTGGCGACGTTGACGCGGGTTATGTGCGCGGTAATCTCGGTTTTCAAATCAATACTTGGAACGACAAGAAAAACGATGGCGAAGTGTCCGTCACCGGCTCTGAGTTCGTCGGACATGATGACTTCGTGTTCTAACGCCTGTGGACAATCAACGTGATGTGATCAAGGCTGCTGTGGACCTGTTACGCTTTCGTGCTGTTCCAATTGCTTACTGAAGCGACCTTTCTTTCGAAGGCCCTGGAATGGCCAAGTAAGGACGTCCATTAGACAAAGTCATGGGGGCCCTTCAAAAAGGGTTTTGATGAGAGGTATGGCGCGTCCCGACGCAGGTCAATGACACAACAGGCCCGCAGTATTCCACATGTCGCAATGTCCTACAGGCACAGTGTGAAAAAGGAGCGGCCTGTGTCGTTTCTCTCCGCAGATCTTGATTCAACGCGTTTTATTTTGCGTTTGCAGGGGCCGGGTCATCTGCATTTCTTGCAGGGTTTGGTGGCCAATAAATACCATCGCGTGACAACAATGCGCGATGGGCTCAATTGACCCAGTGTCGGGGGTACTGTTGGCGCACTCATAATCGCCGAATTTGGCGTCAGCGCCACGAATGTCCAACTTTGACCGCCGTCTACTCAGTGCTTTCGGCACGACAAACGCCGGGGTTTTAATTGCAGAAATTTTGAAACAGACCTCGCCCCTTCGCATTAGCATGAGATTGAAACAGCGGATCAATTTGGGCGCAAATCGTGGAGGCGCGCGCAATGTTATGTCTAAACTTGGCCAAAAGGCCGTACAATCGGAGAGATGACGTCTGCCCTTTCACGCATAAAGCTGGGCGGCACGGGCCTCAAACGAGCGTACGACTCGTTGCATCGCGTCGTTAAAAACAACACCGATCACACCTTTTAATATCATGTTTTTGAATTCAAAATCTACAAAAAATGAAACATCACAGCCACCATCGACCCGGTCCTGAAACGCCCATGACGATGTCATAAATTTAAACGGACCGTCGATATATTCCGTGTCAATTTTTTTCAGCCGATCGCATAAGATAACCCGACTTCCGAACCTCTCACGGAACACTTTGAAGGAGATCACAAGATCGGCATTCATTTCTCGGCCATGTTCGATTTGGACCAGTTTGCGGATCCGCGCGGCCGAGCACCACGGCAAGAACTCGGGGTATGCTGCCACATCTCCAACCAGCGCATACATTTGATCAGCGGTGTAGGGCATGACCCGCGTTTCCGAATGTCGTGGCATCTTGCTTCGTCCTTACTGCGTCTTTGCCTGTGTCGGTTGATGTCGTAGGTTGCGAGCGATAAATCAAGCAGAACTGCCCGAGGGGGACGACATGGCGCAGACCTATGAAATTGAACAAATGATCTCGGCCAAATCTATTGCCGCTCGAATAGAAGATTTGGCAGCCGAGATCACCGCATGCTTTTGCGGAACCGACAAACTGGTCGTGGTGGGGCTGCTCCGCGGTTCGTTTGTGTTCATTGCTGATCTGGTACGGGAACTTGAGCTGCCTGTCGAAGTCGATTTTCTCGAAGCTTCATCTTACGGCGATTGCACAGAAAGCAGTGGTGAAGTCCGTATTATGAAGGACTTACGTGGACAAATTGAAGGGCGCGATGTTCTGTTGGTGGAAGACATCGTCGATACCGGGCTCACATTGACCGCGGTGACGTCTCTTTTGTCGTCCCGTAAACCACGGCGGCTTGAAACCATCGCACTTCTTGACAAGCCCAGTCGCCGTGAGGTGGACATCAAGGCGAGCTGGACCGGGTTCGAAATCCCCGATGAATTTGTTGTGGGTTACGGCATCGATTTTGCCCAACGCAATCGCAACCTGCCATATATCGGCAAAGTTCGTTTCACTTGACGCTGGACATTCTGGCGTGACGCAAGGTTTTAAGGTCTGTTCGGGACATCAGAGGTTTCGACACCTCTGACGTTTTGCCCATCTGCGACAATTGCGTGGCGAGGCTGACCAAAATGGCGCCTGTGATGCTGAGCCCGGCAATGGACTTGAACAACATGGGGAAGATTTCGGCATATCGCGCCCCAAACCGAAGCGTACCCGACTCAAGAAAGGCCATACCTTCCCAATAGAGAGGCGCGGATAGACCTAGTAATATCAGTGCTTTAGAGACCCCAGCACTTACCGTTGCGGGTCTTCCCAAAACATCTGGCGTCAGAATGGGAAGGATCAGTCCGACACCGATAACACCACAAATTGCCGTCAAGACAGGCGGTGACATCCCAACGCCCAGCACAATTTCCGGGGACGAGATGGCCCCTGTTGTGTATCCATAACCCAAGGCCAGAAAGGCCAGCCCATAGGTTCGTAAAACAACGAAGTTTGCGGTTTGATAGCTTTGTAAGAGCTGCCCG
>JBELMC010000092.1:0-10579 GCA_042096155.1 Dinoroseobacter sp. | reverse complement strand
ACCCAAGGCTATACCTATTCGCGCGAGGGCCATCCAAACGCTTCTGTTCTTGCTGAAAAAATTGATCAGCTTGAAGGAGCAACGGGCGGCATGATGACGGGTTCTGGGATGGGCGCTGTCACGGCGGTCATGCTGGGGCTGTTAAAGACCGGCGATCATGTGCTTGGCGGCGACCAGCTTTACGGCCGGTCGCTGCGAATGCTGACCGAGGATCTGCCGCGCTTTGGGATTGAGACCAGCTTTGCGGATCCGACATCGGCCGATTCGGTTCGACGCGCGCTGAAACCCAATACAAAGCTGATCCTTGTCGAGGTGGTGTCAAATCCAACGCTGCGTGTGGCCGATATGACTGCAATCTACCAAATCGCCCGCGAGGCTGGCGTGCTGGTCGTGGTGGACAACACGTTTACAACGCCACGGGCCTATCGACCTTTCGAGCATGGTGCAGATGTGGTGTTGCATTCGGTCACAAAGTTGCTCGCCGGCCATTCTGACGCCATGCTGGGCTATGTGGCAGCCCGCAAAGAGGCGCATTCCAAAGCGGTTTGGGATGTGATTGTGACCATGGGTCTGACCGCCAGCCCGTATGATTGCTGGATGGCCGAGCGGGGGCTTTATTCGTTTGATCTTCGGTTCGAGCGCGCCAGCGAAAATGCCAAAAACCTGGCCGATATGTTGGCCAATTTGAATGGTGTCACCCGTGTTTTATACCCTGGTCGACCCGATCATCCCGATGTGACGCGCGCCAGAGACCTTCTGGGGGGGCAATTTGGCAATATGGTGAGCTTCGAGATCAAAGGCGGCCACGCGGCTGCTCAGAAGTTGACAGAAGTCATAGATATGAACTTTGCACCAACACTGGGCGATATCGGGTCAACACTGTCGCATCCCGCCTCATCGTCCCACCGTGGCTTGTCCCCCCAAGTTCGAAACGCTCTTGGCATGTCTGATGGGTTTTTCCGCCTGTCGGTGGGAATCGAAGGGTTTGGTCGACTTCAAAGCGCTTTGAGCGCTGCGATAGAGGCGTCTCAAAGTTAAGCGTATTCGACGGTGGCCTGTACTCGTCGTGGGACGTAAAGTTCGACCTCGATATCCGGACATATGGTTTGGATCTCGGCCCGAACCATGTGAGGCTTTGGAACACGCGGCCCGACGACGGACAAAACACCGTCAAAGCCGTGTGTTTGAAGAAAATCCGCCAAAGCGATTATATCTATTCGCTGCCCAAACAGCGGTGAAACAATACAATTTGGCCTTAGTTCGTCCAGCTTGTCGTTGGTCAGCTCATCCATCGATTGCAGCGACACCACATCTTCAGTGCCGTCGCCTAGGATATGTTGCAAAACTGTATTCAGGCATGGGAATCCCAGCGTGAGTATCGACTTGCGCGCCTGAAGAGCTTCATTTTGATTGGCAGGCAGGAGTTTTGCAGATTGAAAGTCATAGTCGTTTCGAAATGTAACGGTCATTTTGAACCCTTTAAAGTTTTGAACAACAAAGGCGGTCGTCGTGCTCTTAAAATGAGCGCATAAAGTATACATTAACCTATAAACCAAAAACGCCAAATCGCAAAACGCAAATTTTTATTGCAAAATGCAACGAAATTCCTGAGGCGGAAACGTGACGCTGGCTGAGATATGCCAAACCCGGTAAACGCCAGACCAAACATGTAGAGATTGATGACCAGCCCTTCGAATATTTCTTTTGTCTCGGCCTTGCCAATCGCAGCTTTTGTGTTGAATGCACGCGGCCAGCTTTTGGAGTGCAATGAAAAGGCCCAAACGCTTCTGGGGATCCCGATCTTTGGTCAATCCTATCTGTCAACCATCCGACAGCCCAAGGTTGTCGCGACGCTCGAGGCCTGTCTGAGAACAAACCAGCCCGTCGAGGGCACATTTGAACGCGTCGGCCCACAAGGAGATCAGCGCTTCAAAGTTGCAGCCGCCCCATTTACGGCCGATGGGGAACCGCGTGTTCTGGTCAGCTTTGACGACATAAGCCCGATATATTCGGCAGGTCAGATGCGACGCGACTTTGTCGCCAATGTCAGTCATGAACTGCGCACGCCGCTGACGGCTGTGATTGGGTTTATCGAAACACTTCAAGGCCCGGCCCGTAATGATCCGAAGGTGCAGGACCGGTTCTTGGACATGATGTTGCGCGAATCGGTTCGGATGGATCGTCTTGTAGGAGATCTATTGACCCTCAGTCGCGTGGAGGCCGCCGAACGTGAACGACCCAAAAGCGCGGTGAATTTGTGCACAATACTCGAGGCGGCGTGCGATACAATCCGCGTGCAGGCCGAAAAAGATGGGATCACTCTGGACATAAAAGCGTCATGCCAAGAGGCTTCTATCTGGGGGGATGAGGATCAATTACGACAAATTTTCAATAACTTAATTGAAAATGCGATCAAATATGGCGCAGCGGGTGGTCGTGTTGTGTTGTCTGTCAAGGGTCCCACTCGCGATCCATTGCTGCGCAGTGATGTGTTTTGCGTCGAAGTCGAAGATTTCGGTGCCGGTATCGCAGCGCATCATTTGCCTCGCTTGACAGAACGTTTTTACCGCGTCGACGATCATCGCTCGCGCGAAATGGGTGGTACCGGTCTGGGGCTCGCAATTGTAAAACACATATTAAGCAGACATCGCGGACGGATGGAAATTAAGAGCAATCCAGGTCATGGAACCTGCGTCGCAATATTTATACCGACAGTCTAACAATTTAAAATTTATCACGAATTATCAGGGTAGGGCGGTCTTCACGCCCCAATTTCGACGCTGTCATAAAACTGTTACCAATCTGACACAAAAGCGCATTGCAACCGGCTTAAATCGCCAAGTGAGCGTTAAACTCAACGCTGCTTGAGAAACAAAGGAGCTTACATATGTCTCTCAAACGGATCGCAATTTCTGCTTTGGCGATATCGGCCGTTGCAACCGTCGCTTCGGCACGGGATCAGGTGCAGGTCGCTGGATCATCGACGGTGCTGCCTTACGCCTCGATCGTCGCAGAAGCCTTTGGCGAAAATTTTGACTTTCCCACACCGGTTGTGGAATCTGGCGGCTCGTCCGCAGGCCTCAAGCGGTTCTGTGAAGGATTGGGTGAGAATACCATCGATATCGCCAACGCGTCGCGGGCGATACGCGACAAGGAAATCGCGGCCTGTGCCGAAAAGGGTGTGGTTGACATCGTCGAGGTACGGTTCGGATATGATGGCATCGTTTTTGCATCGGATATCAATGGCTTTGCCTTCGAATTCACCCCGGTTGATTGGTACAAGGCGCTTGCAAACGAGCACTTCATCGACGGTGCGTTGGTGGCAAACACTTTGACCACATGGGACCAGGTCAACCCTGATTTCCCCGCGCAAGAGATCCAGGCTTTCATCCCCGGCACCAAGCACGGCACACGGGAAGTTTTTGAAGAGAAGGTGATCTTGCAAGGCTGTGAAGATGGCGGATTTATGCAAGCTATGCTCGATGCCGGTGTCGATGAGGACACTGCAGAAGAGAAATGCATGGGGATTCGCACCGATGGTCGTTCAGTCGATATCGACGGCGACTATACCGAGACGCTGGCACGCATCGATGCTGATGCCAACGGCATTGGTGTTTTTGGTTTGGCGTTCTATGAAAACAACACGGACAAGTTGCAGGTCGCGACGATGAACGGCGTTGTTCCAACTGTGGAAGCCATCTCCAGCGGTGCATATCCGGTGTCGCGTCCTTTGTATTTCTACATCAAGGAAGCCCATATTGGTGTGATCCCTGGCCTGAAAGAATATGCGTCTTTCTTCGTACTTGACGACATTGCAGGCCCCGATGGTCCTTTGGCCGCCTATGGTCTGGTCGCCGACCCTGAGCTGGCTGAGACCCAAGCCAAGGTCGCAGCGGCTGGTAATTAACTGGCCATCCGATAACGGCGCGCACAGCAACTATGGCTGTGCGCGCCATCCCTGAGACTTTCGATTGATTTATACTTGAGACTGTGATGTCGGTGATCTGGATCCTTTCTATCGTGCTTGCTTTGGCTTGTTTTGGCTTTGTGCTGGGCCGCGCACGGGCCTTTTCCTCTGCAGATGGGGAAATCCGGAATTTACATTCTTTACCAGTCTATTATGGCTACAACGCTGCACTGAGCAGCGCAATTCCTGCGCTAATTGTATTGACAATTTGGTCTTTGGCGCAGCCTGTTGTCCTTGAGCACCGGATCGGAGCGCAAATTCCCGACGATGTGATTGTCCAAACAACCACACGTGATCTGGTGCTGAGTGATGTGCGCCGCTTGGCCAATGGATTGGATGTCCTTGCGGCCAGTGGGACGCTCAGTCTGGCCGACACGCGGCGGCTCGACAGCACAACCACTGACATTCGGGCCCTGCTTGGTGATGTTGGGATCGCGCTTGGCGCTGATGTCACACCGGAAATATTGTCTGCTGCACAAGATTATCGGATGTTGTCGCGCACATTATCGATCTGGATGACGGTCCTCGTTCTGATCACGGCGGTTGCGGGCTTGGTTCTGGCCGTCGGCCGGACGGACAAAGCCTTTCGGGCGCGAAATACAGTCGAGCAGATCATATTGGGACTTTTGATGCTTGCCTCGACCATTGCGATCCTAACAACAGCGGGGATCGTGTTGTCGATGCTGTTTGAAACACGAAACTTCTTCCAGCAATATCAATGGGATGATTTTTTCTTTGGGACAACTTGGAGCCCATCGTTCAGCGGCCGCGGCGGTCGGTCACAATTGGGTGTACTGCCATTGTTGTGGGGCACTTTGTATATTTCGATCATCGCGTTGTTGGTCGCCGTTCCGATCGGCCTGTTCGCGGCAATCTATCTTAGTGAGTATGCTGGATCAAAAATGCGGTCGCTCGCCAAGCCGTTGATTGAGGTACTCGCGGGGATTCCGACCATTGTTTATGGCCTGTTCGCGCTGATCACCGTCGGCCCGATCTTGCGCGATTACTTCGCACAGCCCTTGGGCCTGGGCGAGAGCGCATCTTCAGTCATGACCGCCGGCATCGTTATGGGGGTGATGTTGATCCCATTTGTGTCATCTTTGTCTGACGACATTATCAATGCAGTTCCGCAGTCGCTCAGAGACGGCGCCTTGGGTTTGGGGGCAACCAAATCAGAGACCATACGCCAGGTCATTGTGCCGGCCGCTCTGCCTGGGATCGTTGGTGCGGTTCTTTTGGCCGCGTCGCGCGCAATTGGTGAGACAATGATCGTGGTCATGGGGGCAGGGGCTGCGGCAAAACTGGATCTGAACCCATTCGAAGCGATGACAACTGTCACAGTGAAGATTGTCAGCCAGCTGACGGGTGACACTGATTTCGCCAGCCCCGAAACGTTGGTCGCTTTCGCCCTCGGTTTGTCCCTGTTTGTCATTACCTTGGGTCTCAACGTCATTGCTTTGGCCATCGTACGAAAATATCGGGAGCAATATGAATGACCGACGAAGCGCTGCAAAAACGGTCGTCTCTGCTCATCCAAGATGCGGGCACCAAACGCCGCAATGCGGCTGAGACGCGGTTCAAAATATATGGGTTGATTGCGGTACTCGCAGGACTTTTGGCATTGGTGGTGCTGATCGGCTCGATCGTGTCCAATGGAGTGTCGTCCTTTCGCCAAAGCTTTGTTGCTTTGGAAGTTACTCTGCCAGAAGACAAGCTTGACAAGTCGGGCGTGCGGGATCTGGACGTTATGAAAAGGGTTACGACCTTTGGCTATGCGCCACTTCTGAAGGCCGCTCTGGAAACAGCAATGGCCGAGCAAAATATTGAGATCGAGGGATTAAGCGCCAAGCAAGCGGCCGGTATCTTGTCGAAAGACAGTGCGGCGCAATTGCGCAATTTTGTGCTGGCAAACCCGCAATTGATAGGCACGACCCAGAAATTTACATTCCTTGCAAATGGTCGGATCGATGGCTTTTACAAAGGGCGCGTGACCTATGCGTCGGCCGAGCTTGACAAGAATGTCTCACCCAATCAGCTGCGTCTGGCCGAGGCCTTGGAGACAGCAGGCTTACTGACAAATCAGTTCAATACGCGGTTTTTCACATCCGGAGATGCTTCAGGACAACGTCCAGAAGCCGCAGGTCTTGGGGTGGCGATTTTGGGCTCAGTTTACATGATGTTGATTGTTCTATGCCTGTCTTTGCCGATTGGTGTCGCGGCGTCAATTTATCTTGAAGAATTTGCGCCCAAGAACGCTCTGACCGACCTGATCGAAGTGAATATCTCAAATCTTGCTGCGGTGCCGTCCATTGTGTTTGGTATTTTAGGTTTGGCGGTTTTCATCAATTTTGCAGGCCTTCCGCAATCGGCACCCATTGTTGGCGGCCTTGTGTTAACCTTGATGACATTGCCAACAATTATCATCGCCACGCGCGCATCGCTGAAATCCGTGCCACCCTCGATCCGGCAGGCGGCTTTGGGGATCGGCGCATCGAAAATGCAAAGCGTATTTCACCATGTCTTGCCTCTTGCGGCACCTGGTATCTTGACAGGGTCAATCATTGGATTGGCCCAGGCGCTTGGGGAAACAGCCCCTTTGTTGCTGATCGGAATGGTGGCCTTTGTCAAAGAATTTCCGGGGGCACCGCCGGAAGGTCTCTTCGATCCTGCCTCGGCCCTGCCTGTGCAGGTGTTTAACTGGACCCAGCGCTCAGATCCCGCGTTCGTGGAACGGGCATCTGGAGCAATCATTGTTCTGCTGGTGCTGTTGATCACCATGAACGCTGTGGCCATTGTGTTGCGTCGTCGGTTCGAGCGGCGCTGGTAAGGGAGGGGCAAAATGAATCAAATGCTCACGTCGGAGACGAAATTGGATACCAAGCAAACCAAAATTTCGGCCAAAGATGTCGATGTGTACTACAGTGAGGCGCATGCCATAAAAAGTGTCAATGTCGAAATTCCTGACAAAATGGTGACAGCGTTTATCGGCCCTTCAGGTTGTGGGAAGTCTACTTTTCTGCGCTGTATCAACAGGATGAACGATACAATTGATGTTTGTCGCGTCGAAGGCAATATCACATTGGACGGCGAAGATATCTACGACAAGCGCGTCGACCCGGTTCAATTGCGCGCCAAGGTGGGTATGGTTTTTCAAAAGCCCAATCCGTTTCCAAAATCGATCTATGACAATGTTGCCTATGGGCCTCGCATCCATGGTTTGGCGAATGACAAATCTGCGCTGGACGAGATCGTAGAAAAATCGCTGCGGCGTGCTGCGATTTGGGATGAGGTGAAAGATCGGCTCAGCGCGGCGGGTACGAGTTTGTCCGGTGGCCAACAACAGCGGTTATGTATCGCACGCGCAGTGGCAACGGAGCCAGAAGTCTTGTTGATGGACGAGCCTTGCTCAGCCTTGGATCCAATCGCCACAGCGCAAATCGAAGAACTGATTGACGACCTACGCAGCCGATATTCGGTGGTCATTGTGACCCATTCAATGCAGCAAGCTGCACGTGTGAGCCAAAAAACTGCGTTTTTCCACCTCGGAAATCTTGTCGAGTTCGATGACACGTCCAACATCTTTACGAATCCCGGTGACAAGCGCACCGAAAGCTACATCACTGGACGGATCGGATAGAGTATGAACACACAAACTGGACATATCGCCAGCGCCTTCGATCGTGATTTGGCACAAATCCAATCTCTCATCATGAAAATGGGTGGCTTGGTCGAAGATCAAATCCTATCCGCAGCGCGCGGTTTGGACGAGCGGGATGAAGAACTCGCTTTAACTGTCCGCAATCGTGACGAAGTTATTGATGCGCTCGAAGATCAGGTCAACATCGAAGCGGCCCGCGTGATCGCACTGCGCGCACCAGCGGCCAAAGATCTTCGTGTCGTGCTGTCAGTGATCAAGATTTCCGGCAATCTGGAGCGGATTGGCGATTATGCGAAGAATATGGGAAAGCGAACCAGTGTGTTGTTGGAACACCAGCCAGTGGGCAGTACGGCTGGAGCCCTGCGCAGGATTGCAAAAGCGGTTGATCTGATGTTGAAAGACGCGCTCGATGCCTACATCCAACAAGATGCGGATCTGGCCGAGGCCGTGCGGCAGCGCGATCACGAGATCGATCAGATGTACAACGCGTTATTTCGTGAATTCATAACACATATGATGGAAGATCCACGAAACATCACGTCCTGTATGCACTTGCATTTTATTGCTAAAAATATCGAACGGATGGGCGATCATGTGACCGCAATTGCCGAACAGGTGATCTATCTTGTCACGGGCGAAGCGCCGGACGATGACCGATACAAAGGCGATAAGACCAGTATCGTCGCAGAGTGATCCGTCATGAGTATGAGCACCCAACAACCGACGATTTTGGTGGTCGAAGACGAACCCGCGCAACGTGAAGTGTTGTCATATAATATGGAAGCGGAGGGGTTTCGCGTTCTACAGGCCGAAAATGGCGAGGAAGCTCTGCTTTTTATTGCTGAAGAAGCGCCGGATATCATGGTGTTGGACTGGATGCTGCCATCGGTGTCCGGTATCGAAATTTGCCGTCGGCTCAAGTCCAAGCCCGCGACAAAAGACATCGCGATCATCATGCTTTCGGCACGTAGCGAAGAAATAGACCGGATCCGCGGGCTCGAAACCGGTGCTGATGATTACGTCGTCAAGCCCTACTCGATGCCCGAACTCATGGCCCGGGTACGCACTCAATTGCGCCGGGTCCGACCGGCCACTGTCGGCGAGCTTTTGCGCTACGAAGACATTACTCTGGACACCCGAGCGCACCGCGTGTTTCGTGCCGAAGTCGAATTGAAACTGGGGCCGACTGAGTTTCGTTTGCTTGTCACATTTATGGAGCAATCTGGTCGCGTCTGGAGCCGCGAGCAATTGCTCGATCGGGTGTGGGGGCGCGATATCTATGTCGACAGCCGCACTGTGGATGTCCATGTGGGTCGCCTGCGCAAAGCATTGTGCCAGTTTGGTGGGGCCGACCCCGTCCGAACGGTACGTGGTACAGGCTATGCGCTGGGATGACCAATCTCTAGAGGTTCTGATACAGTGCATGAGGCGGTGTTGACATTTGCGGTTGGCGGTGGACCTGTCGCGGTTTGATGCCGCTCTTTTGATCGCATTTATGGCAACAAAGAAGACCACCTCAGGGACTGAACCGGAGAGACGAGTTCCGGGCGGATGCGGCGCAGATCGCGCTGAAGAGTGAACTGACAAGGACGCAGGTGGCATCGGATCTGGGTGTTGGGCTTTTGACGCTGAACAAGTGGGTGACAAAGCATCGTGACACCGAGATTTGTCAGCCAAGGCCCAAGACCTTGGCCGTGAGAACGAGCGGCTTCGACGCGAGACCCGCGCGGCAGCCGCCCAAGTGTTCCATTCAACACACCGAACGTGGCAGCCAATACTGTTGTCACGATTATCAGAAGCTTCTGCGCCAGTACGGATTTCGGATATCGATGAGCGGCAAGGGCAACTGCTATGACAACTCCGCTGTCGAGGCCTTCTTCAAGACGATCAAGGCAGAGCTGATCTGGCAACGGTCATGGCACACACGCAGAGATGCAGAATTGGCCATCTTCCAACACATCAACAGCTTCTAAAATCCGCGACGGCGGCGCTCAGCATTGGGATGGAAAAGCCCCGTCGCATTCGAAAAACCTCTGCGCGGGGGCGGCACAAAAGCGGGACAGGTCCACTTGGAGAAAGCCATTTCGACCGGGCTGAGGTCGGGCTCTCGGGCGGCAGGAACACAAACCACTGTCGGGCGGCAGGCACACGAACCACGCGCCGATGGGGGTGTATCCCCTAAGCATATGTTATCTATGGACTCTGGTATGGGAGTCGTGAGATGAAATATCTATGGCAAAATACGATAGCATTTGGGCGCGCGGACGGTCGGACGCAAAAAGGGCAGTTACTAGCTTACCCGGGCTTTTTATTGAACTTGCACTCACGGCGTTGGTAGGGGCTCTTACAAAAGACCCTTTTAACTCGTTCTATTTTTTTTTAGGTTGTCTTCTTTTCGTATTGATATGCGCGACAGCCACAGCGCCCATTCGGCAAAGGAATGAAGCTAGGCTTGACGTTGCTGCGGCTAAAACCAGAGAAGAGAAGCTAAGTGAACATGTGCTTGAACTGAAAAATGACAAAAAGGAGTTAGAGAGACATCTATTAGTTGCGGGTTTAGGCACTCCCGCAACTATTCAAGCAGTAATTTCATGCAGCTTAAACGGAACCGTAAGAATCTTGGATAGTTCAGGGGTTTCATCGGTTATAGATCATGGCGTAGGCGACTTTGAAATAAGACTACTTAAAAAGATAAAACCTGATCAGAGTAGAATAGTCCCCCTCAGTAGCACACCGCCGTATAAGGTTGTCTCTGTTTCTGAAGAATGTTTCCGGATAAAATTCCATAGTGCGGATACCCCAGAGCCAAGAAAATTTGGGGTCATGCTTGAAGCACCACAGGCCGTTGACTAGGGTCAGGAGGTCATCCCCCAGAAAATTAGTTGTGTTCAAAAGTAGGATTTCCTCGGCAAGATATCTGAGGAGATTTACGATGAAGAATGGACGATACAGCG
>JBELMC010000091.1:0-10828 GCA_042096155.1 Dinoroseobacter sp. | reverse complement strand
AGAGGGCGCGACCAATGCCACCGCCTCGCCCGGATGCACAACCAGATCAGCGCCACGCAGCACCGCAATTTCGCCTGCCCCGTAGGCCTTTGTCAGACCTTTCAGCTGCAACACGGGATCATTCATATCGCAGCGCCTCGACGGGGTTCATTCGCGCCGCACGGCGCGCTGGGAAAATCGTGACACTGAATGACAGCCCCAATGACAAAACCACCGCTGACATCACATCGGTAAATTCCAGCCTGACAGGCAGCGCATAGATGCCTCGAATCGAGGGGTCCCACACACCGCCCCCGGCAGCCCAATTCACAAATGAGAAAATTGGGTCAATATAAATCGCAAACAGACACCCTGCGATCACACCCAAACCTGTTCCAATCAAGCCGGTAAACGCGCCGCAGATGAAGAAAACCCGCAAGATAGAGCCCTCGGACAGACCGATAGTGCGCAAAATCCCGATGTCTTGACCCTTGTTTTTTACCAACATGATCAAACCCGAAACAATATTCATCACGGCGACCAGCACAAGGATCGACAAAATGACGAACATTATGTTGTCCTCGATGTCCAGTGCGCGCAAAAATGCGCCAGAAGCATCGCGCCAGGTCCAGATCAACGCATCGGGGCCGGCAGCGCGTATCACGTCCACCGCATAGATATCGACCTTGTCAGGATCACGGACCATCACTTCGATCTCATCGGCGCCATTGGCGCGGTTGAAATAAGCCTGTGCTTCTGTGAACGGCATGTAGATCCGTGTGCGATCAATATCATACCGCCCGGCCGAGAAAATATGAACGACCTCATAACTTTTGACCCTCGGGCTGGTCCCGAACGCTGTTTGCACACCATTTGGTGAGATCAGTTTGATCCGGTCGCCGACCACAGCGTTGAGCTGTTGTGCCACGCCCGCCCCAATCGAGATCCCCTGCTCAAAGCGGCTCAGATCCCCCAATTCCGTTTCACGATTGGCGATGCCGGGCAGAGCAATCAGATCGTCTTGACGAAGACCAAAGACTTCGACGCCTGCATTGCGCGATCGCAGGTTCGACATCACCTGACCGCGCACCAATGGCGCTGCTCGGGTGACAAAGGGCAGCTGCTTTAAAGCCGCAGCACGTTGATCAAAATCATCCATGACCCGCGTGGTTTGCCCGGTTTCCGTCACCCGCAGGGTCGTGTAGATCGTCACATGCGCATTGGCGCCCAGAATGGTGCCAACAAATTCGTGCCGAAACCCTGAGCGCACCGCCAAGGTGGCGATCAATGCGAACACCGCCAGCATGATCCCGATCAAACTGATCCAGGTCATCGCCGAGACGCCGCCCTCTGCCCGACGCGCCCGCAAATAACGCCAGGCAATCATCCATTCAAACGCTGCAAATGGGGGGGGCGATTGAGGCATAGAGGGTCCTGTTTCTTTGATTGTACGGACCCTGCTGCCTGGGCCGACGAAGGTCAAGCCGCGAGGTGCTTACACCGGCCTGCGCCACGTCGTCTGGTCTGGCAAATAGCGCAACCGCGGTTGATGCAGATGGCTCATTGGGTTGCTCCAAGGCCTGTCATCTTGCGACCAGGGCCATCGCATGCCGTCACAGACTTAGCTGGCCAAGATCTGTTGCACGACATCCACCAAGCCTGAGCCGATTGCGCGGCTGCCGGTCGCGTCCAAATGGATCCCGTCGGGCAAAGCCGATTGCGCGACGCCACCCGCGTCGAAAAACCCACACTCGAGCTGCTGCGCCACTGCGGCATAGGTGGCGGCAAGATGGCCCGTCTCGGCAATGTCGCGTGCGGTGTTGACCCCGGCTTCATCCTGAACGCAAGGGGGCGGCGCAACAATCAAGACCTGCGGGATCGAAGCGGCCCCCCAATAGGGATGGTGACGTACAATCTCGACCAGACGCGCCATACCGCGACCTGCGGCGCGGGCCGAGTTTTCGGCAACCATCACGTCGTTTGTGCCCAGCATCATCACCACCAGATCAAGCGGCGCGTGACTGTGCAGCAGTGTTGGAAGCACGTCGCATCCGGCCCGCAGGTAACATGCCTTTGGGTTGGCAAATACCGTTGTGCGTCCGTTGAGCCCCTCTGCGATCACCTCAAATTCCGCACCCAATCCCTTTTGCAGCACGGTCGGCCAGCGATCTTGCTTGGCGTGACGATTGGGCCCGTCAGCCCGGGCGCCACAGGTCAGGCTATCGCCGAAGGCAAGAATGGTTTGCGTCAACTTAACGTCCCTCGTCCCAAAAGATCCAGCGTGACATCGGCCCGGCCTGCACGGAATACGGGATCAGCAAAGCTTTTTTCCACATGAACGGACATCCCATCCCACTTAAAGAGCCGCATATATCGCGACGATTTTTGCAACCGCATCCGCGGCGCTCAGCTCGACACTCTCGCCGGTCTTGCGCGATGTCACTTCAACCACACCTGTTTTCAGGCCCCGAGGACCCACTGTAATGCGCCAAGGCAGCCCGATCAGATCCATCGTTGCAAACTTGCCGCCCGCGCGCTCTGAACGATCGTCATACAACGGCTCCAGACCTGCATTGGTCAACGCCATGTACAGCCCTTCGCACGCCGCATCGGTGCCCTCGTCGCCCTGTTTGAGGTTTACAATCCCACAATGAAATGGGGTCACACCCTCGGGCCAGATGATGCCTTTGTCATCATGGCTGGCTTCGATAATGGCCCCCAGCAACCGCGACACACCAATCCCATGGCTGCCCATATGGACAGGTGTCTTGCCGCCCTCACCATCATCCACCGTCGCGTTCAGCGCTTCGGAATATTTTGTGCCAAAATAGAATATCTGACCGACTTCGATTCCGCGTGCGACGCGACGACGTTCTTCAGGGATTTGGTGGAACAGCGCTTCGTCGTGGGTTTCATCGGTCCGGGCGTATTTTGTCGTGAACTCTTCCAAGACACCCTGACATTGCGCCACGCTGTCGTAATCGATCACCCGGTCGCCAAAGGTCAGATCTGTCACCGCGCTGTCATAATACACCTCGGATTCGCCAGTCTCGGCCAGCACAAGGAATTCGTGGGTATTGTCGCCGCCCATTGCACCACTGTCGGCCCGCATCGGGATCGCCTGCAGGCCCATCCGTTCATACGTGCGCAAATAGCTGACCAGATGCCGGTTATAGGCATGCAATGCCGCCTCTTTGGTCAAATCGAAATTATATCCGTCCTTCATATAAAATTCGCGCCCACGCATCACGCCAAATCGAGGCCGTATCTCATCGCGGAATTTCCACTGGATCTGATAAAGCGTCAGCGGAAGATCTTTGTAACTGCCGACATGGGCTCGGAAGATGTCTGTGATCAGCTCTTCGGCTGTTGGCGTGAACAACATGTCGCGGTCATGTCGGTCTTTGATCCGCAGCATTTCATCACCAAACGCATCATAACGGCCACTCTCACGCCACAGATCGGCGGATTGGATGGTCGGCATCAACATCGGCATATGACCTGCGCGCTGTTGCTCCTCGTGGACAATATCTTCAATTTTTTTCAGAACTGTAAAACCCATTGGCAACCAGGAATATATACCCGCGCTGGATTGTTTGATCAGTCCCGCACGCAGCATCAAGCGGTGGCTGACGATTTGTGCCTCCGACGGGTTTTGTTTTAGAACAGGTAGGAAATAGCGAGACAGACGCATCAGGAACCTCGTTGAGGGAGAATGGGCTGCGACCGGTCTAAGGCGCATAACGGGTTGGGGCAAGACGGGTGATTATCCCAGCCGATCCCTTTGTGCGGAAATGATCAAATTCGCGGCGTGCAGGGGGCGCTGCATCTCAGCGCCACCCGACCAATCATCAGCCCTCGAATTGAACTGAACCGACCAATTCCAAGCCCATGGCCGCGAAATATCGCAATTTGCACGCCCTGCGGGTTGTCAGGCCTGGCAGTCTGATCCACATGCTACCGAAGGCAATTGTGAAAAGGGATAATCCATGGCCCTGCCAATTCGACAACAAATGATGTATTGGGGCGTGGCCGCTGCAGTGTTTTTGCTGGGCCTTTGGGGCTTGGGCGATGTTATCTTGCCGTTCCTCGTCGGCGGCGCAATCGCCTATTTTTTGGATCCGGTGGCCGATTGGTTAGAACGATTGGGCCTAAGCCGCCTGGCAGCGACAGCGGTCATTTCAAGTCTTACCTTCGGTATTTTTGTCATTGCCGCCTTGTTGATTTTGCCAATGTTGATCGAGCAGCTGTTGGCTTTGGTCAATATCGTGCCCGATCTGACAGCGCGTCTGCAAAATGTTTTGTCCGATCGATTTCCAGCCCTGCAGGATCCTGACAGCACCTTGCGCCAGTCGCTGAATTCGCTGGCCGCCATGATCCAATCCAAAGGCGGAGAGCTGGCCAACCAGCTGCTCGCATCGGCGATTTCGGTGATCAATGCGCTGGTGTTCATTATTGTGGTGCCTGTGGTGGCAATTTACATGCTGCTGGACTGGGACCACATGGTCGCGCGCATCGACAGCTGGATGCCCCGCGATCACGCCGAGACGATCCGCGGGTTGGCGCGCGACGTTGATGCCGTCTTGTCGTCATTTGTGCGGGGTCAGATGACAGTATGTGCGATCCTGGGGACGTTTTATGCGCTTGCGCTGATGCTGGTGGGGTTGCAATTCGGGTTGGTGGTCGGGGCTATCGCGGGGCTGCTGACGTTTATCCCTTATGTCGGATCCATGGTCGGAGGCGCCCTGTCAATTGGTCTGGCGCTGTTCCAGTTCTGGGGCGAACCCCATTGGATCTTGGCCGTGGCCGCGATCTTCGTCTTGGGCCAAATGGTCGAGGGAAATATCCTGACGCCAAAGCTTGTTGGCGGCTCTGTGGGTTTGCATCCAGTGTGGTTGCTGTTCGCGCTGTCGGCTTTCGGTGCCGTGTTCGGCTTTGTTGGCCTGCTGGTCGCCGTGCCCGTTGCCGCCGTGATCGGGGTCATCGCCAGGTTTGGCATCGCGCGCTACATGAGCGGCCGACTTTACCGGGGCCTCACTGAGACACACGACACGGACCAAAGCTAAGATGACACCGCGCGCACCTTCTCAGATGGTGTTTGATCTGCCGCTGCGGCCAACTTTGAACACCGCGGCATTTTCCGTCTCAACTTCCAATGCCCAAGCGGTTGCCTTGATCGAGAGCTGGGACACCTGGCCCAACAGAAAACTGGCTTTGATTGGTCCCAAAGGGTCGGGCAAATCTCATCTGTCTCGGGTCTGGGCGGAGCGCAGCGGCTCAGACATTATCCGGGCGATGGATGTCGCCACACACCCTTTGCCCGAGAGCCCGCCCTCCTGCCTGGTGATCGAAGACGTCCCCGATATTGCAGGCATTCGAACCGCAGAAGAAGCCTTGTTTCATCTGCATAATGCAATCGCGGCCGATGGCGGACACCTGCTGGTCACCGGTCAGGCAGACCCAGCTTTTTGGGGGCTTAAATTGCCCGATCTGGCCAGCCGGATGCAGGCCGCGGTGGTGGCCACACTCGAGCCGCCGGATGACGCACTTCTGGCCCATGTGTTGGTCAAGCTTTTCCAAGACCGTCAAATCACGCCACCTGCCGCGATGATTGACTATCTGGTTGTCCATATGGAGCGCAGCTTTGCCGAAGCAGGCCGTGTTGTGGCAGAAATCGATCGTCGCGCTTTGGCAACACGGCGCAAAATCGGACGCAAATTGGCCGCCGAGGTGCTCGACTGAAGGAAGTGTGCTAAAAAAACGGTGCCAATGGCGCTGCCATCTTTTTCCTGTCACAACTGAACGATACACTGCCCCCCATGAGCCAAGTCAATTTTTTGCACACTCCGTTTCCGACACCGGTCGATCGACCCGAAATCTCTCGCCAGAGCTCAAACCGGTTTTTGAATCGCGAACTCAGCTGGCTGGGCTTTAATTGGCGCGTGTTGGACGAGGCCGAAAACCCCAAAGTGCCTTTGTTGGAACGGGTCCGATTTCTGTCGATTTCCGCCACAAACCTGGACGAGTTTTATTCCGTCCGTGTCGCTGGCCTGCGCGAGCTGGTGCGCAGCGGCAGCACGGCCCCGGCCGCCGATGGACTGACACCGGCAGAACAACTGACGCTGATCCATACCGACGCCCGGCGCTTGATGAGGCAACAACAAGCGGTTTGGTCACAGCTTAAGCGCGAAATGGAAGCCGAAGGGATCATGCTGCTGACGCGCGGCAAGCTGACCAAATCCGATATGGAGGTCTTGGATCAGTTCTTTATGTCCAACGTTTTTCCGGTCTTGTCGCCATTGGCCATTGATCCAGCGCACCCGTTCCCATTTATACCGAATGCGGGGTTCTCACTCGCCTTGTCGATGGAACGCAAGACAGATGGGCGCGCGCTGAAAGCGCTGTTGCCGATCCCGGGACAGATTGCCCGCTTCGTACGCCTGCCGGACAAACGTGGCAAAATCCGGTTTATACCGCTCGAAGAGATGTTGTTGGAATTCTCATCACAGCTGTTTCCCGGACATAAGCTGAACGGCCATTGTACATTTCGGATTCTGCGCGACAGCGACCTGGAAGTTGAAGAAGAGGCCGAAGACCTGGTGCGCGAATTCGAGGTCGCGTTGAAACGCCGTCGACGCGGCGAGGTGGTCCGCCTGCAATTTTCCGCCGGGGCGCCCGAACCGCTGCGTGCGATCGTCACCGAAGAGCTGCACGTGGCCCGCGCCGAGGTGATCGAGGTACGCGGCATCATTGGGGTCGCAGACCTGTCAGAGCTGGTGATCGACGATCGCCCTGATTTGCTCTGGCCGAATTTCACGCCGCGTGTGCCTGAAAGAGTGCAAGATTACGATGGGGATATGTTCGCGGCCATCCGTCAAAAAGACATGCTTTTGCACCACCCGTATGAAACTTTCGATATGGTGGTTCGGTTCTTGCAACAGGCCGCGCGGGATCCCAATGTGGTCGCGATCAAGCAGACGCTCTACCGCACATCGCGTGACAGCCCGATTGTCGCCGCCTTGTGTGAAGCCGCCGAAGACGGCAAATCCGTCACTGCGCTGATCGAGCTGAAAGCGCGATTTGACGAAGCCGCAAATATCCGCCAGTCGCGCCGGTTGGAGCGCGCTGGCGCTCATGTGGTCTATGGATTTCTGAACTATAAGACCCATGCCAAAATCAGCATCGTCGTCCGCCGCGAAGGATCACAGCTTGTCACCTATACCCATTATGGCACTGGCAATTACCACCCGATTACAGCCCGGGTGTACACGGATCTGAGCTTTTTCAGCTGCGCGCCCGCCTTGGGGCGAGATGCCACCAAGATTTTCAACTATGTCGGCGGCTACGCGCAACCGGCAGAGATGGAAAACCTGTCAATCTCGCCATTGTCCATGAAGACGGAGCTGATTGACATGATTCGACGCGAGGCTGATTTTGCCGAACGCGGCCGCCCGGCCGAAATTTGGGCCAAGATGAATTCCATCATGGAGCCAGACATCATTGATGCGTTGTATGATGCATCAGCGCGCGGTGTCCGGATCAATCTTGTTGTAAGGGGAATTTGTGGCATTCGGCCCGGCATCAAGGGCCTGTCCGACAATATCCGCATCAAGTCGATCGTGGGCCGGTTTCTAGAACATTCGCGGATTGTCTGCTTTGGCAATGGGCACGGGTTGCCGTCCAAAAAAGCACGTGTGTTCATCTCTTCTGCGGATTGGATGAGCCGAAACCTCAACCGTCGGGTCGAAAGCTTGGTCGAAATCACAAATGGCACCGTAAAGGCCCAGATCGTCAGCCAGATCATGGCGGCCAATCTGGCGGATGAAGCCCAAAGCTGGGTTATCGGCCCAGATGGCGAGGCCTTACGCCCCGAGCCGCCTGCACAAGTACATCCGTTCAACTGCCATAAATTCTTTATGGAAAACCCCTCGCTATCCGGGCGTGGGAAAGCCGGTGCGGCAGATGTACCGCGACTTGCACATTCAAAGGACGAATGAGCCCAAACGTTCCTTGACCGCAAGGCGAAGCCATTCCTAAAGTCCCGCGACACTCCGGAGGGTACTGCGTGCAAGGCGATCAATTTGGCGACGGCGACTGGGGTCCTTTCGGGGCACCTTTGTTCCAAAGCGAAAAAGACCGCGACCTGTCGCGCGTGGGCGTCATCGATGTCGGCTCCAACTCTGTCCGGATGGTGGTCTTTGACGGGGCGGCGCGTTCACCGGCATACTTTTACAATGAAAAAGTCATGTGTGGGCTTGGTGCGGGCCTTTCAACCAGTGGTGTCTTGAACCCCAAGGGCCGCGTTCGCGCCAAATCCGCCATCGCGCGGTTTGTCAAACTTGCGGCGTCCATGGATGTCTCACCTTTGGTGGCGGTCGCCACAGCTGCGATGCGCGAGGCACATGATGGCCCGGAATTTGTCGCCGAAATACGGGCTGATACCGGCCTGATGATCACTGTGATTGACGGCGAAGAAGAGGCGCGTCTGTCTGGACAAGGCGTTCTTTTGGGCTGGCCCGAAGCCGAAGGCCTGATGTGTGATATCGGTGGATCATCGATGGAAGTTGCCGAAATTTCCCACGGCGAAATCGGGCGGCGCGCCACATCGGCGCTGGGACCGTTGAAACTGGCCGACGTGCCGGGAGGACAAAAAGGCCTGCGGCGTTATATCAGATCCGAGACATCGGCTCTGGCGGAAGACGTCCCCGTCACCGGCAAACGGCTGTATCTGGTGGGCGGCTCATGGCGGGCTTTTGCCCGGCTGGATATGTTGCGCCGGGGCTATCCGCTGGCGGTGTTGCACGAATATCAGATGACGCGCGCTCAGATCCGTACCACGATCGACTGGATTGAAAACCACAACCTGGCGGAACTGCAGCAACAAACGGGTATCTCCAGCGCTCGGATGTCCTTGGTGCCCAGAGCGATCGAAGTGCTGCGCGCGCTGTTGTCGACCTTCCGACCCTCAGATATCGCGATTTCAAGCTACGGCATCCGGGAGGGGCTGCTCTATGAACAAATGCCAGATACGCTGCGCCGCCGTGACCCGTTAATCGAAGCCTGCCGGTTCGCCGAACACCGCAGCGCCCGCATGCCCGGCTTTGGCCCTGCATTGTTCGACTTTCTGCGGCCCTTGTATAAAAAAGCCAAATATCCGCTTCTAAGATTGGTAAACGCCGCCTGTTTGCTCCATGATGTCAGTTGGCGCGCGCATCCCGATTATCGCTCTGAAGTGGTGTTTGATATTGCCACTCAGGCCAATCTGGGCGGTTTGGCCCATGATGAACGGATCTTCTTGGGCATGGCGCTGCTGCACCGCTATAAAAACAGCCGCGCGGGCAGTCGCTTTGCTCCTTTGTTTCACATGATCCCACCAGAAATGCGCCAAGATGCTGAAACTCTCGGAAAAGCAATGCGGTTTGGCGCCATGTTTGCGGCGTCAAAACCGGCCCAGATCGGTCAGCTTCGCCATTATCCCAAGAAAAAACTGATCGAATTGTGCCTGACGCCCGAAAACCAACAGCTTTATGGAGAGGTCGCACAAGCGCGGTTTGGCGCGTTGGCCAAATCATTGGACGCCGTGCCGGTCATCAAAAACGCGGCGCGCCTGACCTTTCGCGACCAGCTTGACGATAATGGTGGTGCCCTTCAAAATAGTCGCAGTTGACAGTGCAACTGCGCCTTTATCTATGGCCTTGCGCGACATGCATCGCGACAGACTTATGCGCAAAGCCGTGCTCCGACAAAGATTTCCGCAACCAATCGGCATCAAAAGCGCAGGCGGCCAGCATATGATCTGCAATCCGTTCTTCGATCCGTACAGATACGCCGTACAGGTCGTGAGCCTGTCCGGTTAGAAAAGACCTCTGCGCGGGGGCGTGCCCGAACGGCGTCGGCCAGAAAAGCGCTCATTCCCAATCTGTTTCATGCAATCCGAAGGACTTAATTCTGGAAAAGACCGTTGTAGGCCGCATGTCGAGCAGGGCAGCGGCGCCATTCGGCCCGGACACTTTGCCTTTTGCGGCACGTAATGCAGCGATTAGATTTGTCCGTATCAAAGCTTGAATCTCGGTCTCTGTCTTTATGTCAGCTGTTTCGACATTCCTGACAATCGCGCTGCCCAATGGTTCCAATTGTAACTTTTTGCCTTTCGAAATAATGACCGCGCGTTCAATCACATTGCGCAATTCACGAACATTTCCGGGCCATGCATAAGACTGAAGCTGCTGCATCACATGCGCAGTGATCGTAGGCACCGAACGATTCAACCGCTTGCAGGCGAGCTTGAGCAAATGCGCCGCCAAGATGGGAATATCTTCTGATCGTTCCCGAAGCGGCAAACACGCAATGGGGAATACATTCAGATACATCAAAAGCGATTTGCGCAGCGCCTTTTCCGCAGAAGCTCGGCTGTGCAAGACAGTGGTCGCTGCAATCACGCGAATATCGAGAGGTTTCTCGCGCGTGTCACCCAAACGTGTCACCGTTTTGTTTTGCAAAGCATGCAAGAGCTTGCCCTGGATATCTACCGGCAGGTCTTCGACTTCATCGAGAAAAAGCGTTCCACCATGGGCCAATTCAAGTTTGCCGGGTTTGTCTTGTTTGGCCGCGTGGGGCCCACCGCGAACCTGTCCGAACAGCTCCGCTTCGACTGCTTCGGGCACAACGGAATTGCAATTGAACTGGATCAGTGGGCGCTTGCGCCGAACACCAGCTTGATGGATCTCTTTGGCCACCAAAGATTTGCCCGTACCCGGTTCGCCGGAAATCATCACCGTGGCATCTGTGTCTGCGACCAGATCGATGCGCGCCAAAACTTGCGCGGTCGCGGCCGAGGTCCCGATAATGG
>JBELMC010000090.1:0-11001 GCA_042096155.1 Dinoroseobacter sp. | reverse complement strand
TCTTCCGATCTGTGTGATCGCCGATTTCGATGTGGCTGAAGAGATGATCAAGCACTTCATTCGCAAAGTGCACAAACGCACGACGTTTACCAAGCCAAAGATCATCGTCTGTGTCCCGCATGGGGCAACTCCGGTGGAAAAGCGGGCCATTCGCCAATCGGTGTTGGGCGCGGGTGCCCGGCGTGCGGGTTTGATTGCCGAACCGATTGCCGCGGCAATTGGCGCGGGCATGCCGATCACAGATCCGACTGGCAACATGGTGGTGGATATCGGTGGCGGTACAACTGAAGTTGCGGTTTTGTCCCTGGGCGACATTGTTTATGCGCGCTCGGTGCGGGTCGGTGGCGACCGGATGGATGAGGCGATCATCAGCTATTTGCGCCGTCAGCAAAATATTCTGGTCGGCGAAGCCACCGCTGAGCGGCTCAAAACCTCGATCGGGACTGCGCGGATGCCCGACGATGGGCGTGGCGCATCAATGCCGATTCGCGGCCGCGATTTGTTGAACGGCATCCCCAAGGAGACCGAGCTGAACCAAGCCCAGGTGGCCGAGGCACTGGCAGAGCCTGTGCAGCAGATTTGCGAAGCAGTGATGACGGCATTGGAAGCGACCCCACCCGATCTGGCGGCAGATATCGTTGACCGGGGTGTGATGCTGACCGGGGGCGGCGCTTTGCTGGGAGATCTCGATCTGGCGCTGCGCGAACAGACGGGCCTGCCAATCTCAATCGCAGATGAGCCGCTCAATTGTGTTGCGATGGGCACAGGCAAAGCGTTGGAGTATGAAAAACAACTTCGTCACGCTATAGATTTCGAAAGTTAATCCGAGACCCCGCATCGGTTCAACTGAACGAAAGACCAGCCTGTGGCCCGATTTCAGAGTGATGACGATCAACTGCCTGCGCTGCGCCGCGTTCTGATTGGTGTCGCTTTGGTGATGGTATTCCTGTTGTTCCTGGTCTGGCGGATCGACAATCCACGCATCGAGCGGGTGCGCGTCTCGATGATTGAGGCCGTGGTGCCAAATATGGAATGGGCCCTGGTGCCGGTGACAAATACCATCCGAATGCTCGATGATTTTGAAAGCTATGCCCGCGTCTACGAGCAAAACCAAGAGCTGCGCCGCGAGCTTCAAAAAATGCAGGCCTGGCGCGAGGCTGCGCGCCAATTGGAACAAGAAAATGCCCAATTGCGCGACTTGAACAATGTGCGGTTGGACCCGGAACTCAGCTTCGTAACTGGGGTTGTGACCGCCGATAGCGGATCGAGTTTTCGCCGCTCGGTGGTGCTGAACATCGGGTCTGACGACACCATTCAAGACGGATGGGCGACAATGGATGGCCTGGGACTGGTTGGCCGGATTGCAGGCGTTTCGCCGCGCGCAAGCCGCGTTTTGCTGTTGACCGACAATGCAAGCATGGTGCCGGTCCGCATCCAACCCTCTGGTCAGACAGCGATTTTGACCGGCGACAGCAGCACCGCGCCGGTCTTGGAATTTGTTGAAACGCCTGAACAGGTGCGCCCGGGTGACCGGGTTATCAGCTCTGGCGACGGAAAAGTGTTCCCAGACGGATTGCTGGTCGGGCAGGTCACACTGGACCGCGATGGACGGCTGCGCGCCCGTCTGGCGGCAGATTTTGAACGGCTCGATTTCCTGCGCGTTTTGCGCGCCTCGCCGCGGGCCGCGATTGGCGAAGCAGCCCCCCTGATCGCAGCGCAACCGCCGATCGGGTCCGACGACGAGACACCGAACGAGACATCGGACCCCGACGATGGTTGATCCGTTTACCGCAGAGCTGTGGGCGCGCCGACTGCTGCTGCTGAGCGTTGTTTTCGTGGCAATTTTCTTCAAATTGTTGCCGTTGCAATCCGACGGGTCGACCCTGCCTTCGCCTGATGTGATTTTTTGTTTGATGGCGGCCTGGGCGATCCGTCGACCTGCTTTGGTGCCTTTGGGGATGGTCGTGGGGATCGGTCTGCTGAGTGATTTTTTATTCCTGCGCCCCCCTGGCATCTGGACGATGATGTTGATCCTCAGCTTTGAGGTCCTGCGGATCCAAGGGCGCCGCGAAGGCATGATGTCCGCGGCCAATGAAGCCGGGAGCATCGCGGTTGTGTTCGTCTTGGCTTTCCTGGGCAATCGATTGATTTTAGCTGTCTTTGCAGTGCCACAAGCGCCCTTGGGGGCAACGTTGCTGGAACTTTTGCTGACCTTGATGGCATACCCCCTTGTGGCGTTCGTCACGGTCTTTATCTTTCGGGTCAGGCACCCCGATCCGACAGATATTCAGGGCTTGCGAGGACGTGGATGAGACGGCCTGATCGAGACAACCAGCGCTCTTTGCGCCGCATTCGTCGCCGCACGATGATGCTGGGCGGGATGCAATTGGGTGTGCTGGGTGTGCTGGGCATGCGGATGCAGCAACTGCAACTTGTTGAATCGGAAAAATTCCGGCTTCTGGCCGAAGAAAACCGTATCAATCTGCGGCTTTTGCCCCCTGCCAGGGGGTTGCTTTATGATCGCAATGGCGTGCTGCTGGCGGGGAATGTGCCCAATTATCGGGTCGTGATCGTGCGCGAAGATGCCGGTGACGTGGACAGGGTGCTGGAGCTCTTGGCGAGGATCATTCCGATTTCTGAGGATGATCTGGACCGTGCGCGACGCGAAATTTCTCGTCGCTCGCCTTTTGTGCCAATCACCGTTGCGGACCGTTTGACCTGGGACGATTTCGCTGAAGTTGCGGTCAATGCGCCTGCTCTGCCCGGCATCACGCCAGAGGTCGGCCTGTCACGGACCTACCCGCTGGACGCGGATTTTGCCCATATCACAGGATATGTCGGTCCGGTCTCGGACTTCGATTTAAACCGGATGGATGATGATGATCCGTTGTTGCAAATTCCACGGTTCCAGATTGGCAAAACAGGGGTCGAGAACAAACTGGAACGGCAATTGCGCGGCTCGGCTGGGACCAAGCGGATCGAGGTGAACGCCAGTGGACGGGTGATGCGCGAACTGGATCGCGAAGAAGGGCGGACCGGGTCAAACCTGCAGCTGACAGTGGATTATGCGCTGCAGAACTATGCCCAGACCCGACTGCAAGGGGAGAGTGCGGCGGCGGTTGTGATCGATGTGACAACCGGCGAGATCATCGCACTGGCCTCGGCGCCGGCCTTTGATCCGAACAAATTCGTACGTGGTATTTCCAGTCCTGATTTTCGCAAATTGCTGGACGACCCGTACCGCCCCTTGGCCAGCAAAACGGTGCAGGGCACCTATCCACCCGGATCGACATTCAAGATGGTCACCGCGCTAGCAGCCCTGGAAGGCGGCTATATAAGCTTGGACGAAACGATCAACTGCACTGGCTTTACCGAGCTGGGCGATCGACGGTTCCACTGCTGGAAACGCGGCGGACATGGGCGCATGGACTTGGCGGCAAGCCTGCGCGAAAGCTGCGATGTTTATTACTATGAGATCGCACAACGCGTTGGGATTGATCAAATATCCGAGATGGGCCGCAAATTGGGCCTTGGCGAGCGTTTCAATCTGCCGCTGAATGCGGTGGCGTCGGGACTGATGCCGGACCGGGCTTGGAAGACCGAAACCCGTGGCGAAGAGTGGTTGGTGGGCGATACGTTGAATGCCTGTATCGGGCAAGGGTTCGTGTTGGCGTCACCTTTGCAACTGGCGGTGATGACGGCGCGTCTGGCCACCGGCAAAGCGGTCCGGCCAAGCCTGATCCGGTCCATTGACGGGCGACGTCAAATCAAGATGCCCGCGCCAGATCTTGGGATCGCTGAGGGCAATTTGCGCGCCGTCCGCGCGGCGATGACCCAAGCAATCAACACCCGCAGCGGCACGGCTTACGGGTCACGACTGGCAGGCGAAGAAATGCGTTTCGCGGGCAAAACCGGCACCAGCCAAGTGCGTAACATCACGGCCGCTGAACGGGCCTCGGGCGTGATCAGCAACGAGGATCTGCCTTGGGAGCGCCGCGACCACGCGCTGTTTGTTGGCTATGGTCCGGTCAACGCCCCACGCTATGCCGTGTCGGTGATCGTCGAACATGGCGGCGGTGGCTCTGCGGCGGCGGCGCCGATTGCGCGCGACGTGCTGGCCTATGCGCTGCACGGCGGGTTGCCCCCGCTTGATGTCTATCCACCGCCGATCCGCAGCCGCATCAAACGCGAGCAAGAAGCGTTGGAGTTGCGCGCGCCTGTTGCCCCCTCGGAAGGGCGGATCCGCACATGAGCTATCTTGAATATAACCTGCGGTATGTCCCCACCGGCCTGTCTAAGGTTCTATATCTGAATTGGGGGCTGATTCTGCTGTTAACCGCTGTGTCCTGCATGGGGTTCTTGATGCTGTACTCGGTGGCTGGGGGCTCGATGGAGCCTTGGGCGGACCCGCAAATGAAACGGTTTGTGCTGGGCATGGCCGTCATGATGATTGTGGCCTTCGTGCCAATCCACATTTGGCGCAACTCAGCGTTGCTGGCCTATATCGTATCTGTTGGGATGCTGGTGGCGGTTGAATTTTTTGGCGTGGTTGGCATGGGCGCCCAGCGCTGGATCGACCTGGGCTTTATCCGATTGCAACCGTCCGAGCTGACCAAGATCACTTTGGTGTTGCTGCTGGCTGCGTATTATGACTGGTTGGATGTCGACAATGTATCCAAGCCCCAATGGGTTGCTATTCCTGTAGTGTTGATCATGGGTCCAGTCGTTTTGGTGTTGGATCAGCCGGACTTGGGGACCGCGTTGCTGTTGATGATCGGGGGCGGCGCCGTGATGTTCCTGGCGGGCGTGAGCTTGTGGTATTTTGCAGTATTGCCGGTCAGCGGTGCCCTTCTGGTGTCGGCGGTCTTCACCTCGCGCGGGACGGAATGGCAATTGCTGAAGGAGTATCAATATCGCCGGATCGACACGTTTCTGGACCCGTCCAATGACCCGCTTGGGGCGGGCTATCACATCACCCAATCGAAAATCGCCTTGGGCTCGGGGGGGTGGACCGGCCGCGGCTTTATGGAGGGCACGCAAAGTCGGCTGAACTTCCTGCCCGAAAAGCACACCGATTTTATCTTTACCACTTTGGCGGAAGAATTCGGCTTTGTCGGTGCGGCATCCTTGCTGCTGTTATACGCTTTGATCATTACATTTTGCGTCAGCTCGGCGCTGAAAACAGAAGACCGTTTTGCATCATTGCTGACCTTGGGAATCGCCGTCGCGTTTTTCTTGTACTTCGCGATCAACATGGCAATGGTCATGGGACTTGCACCAGTGGTGGGGGTGCCTTTGCCCCTGGTCAGTTATGGCGGTTCGGCAATGCTGGTGATCCTTGCAGCCTTTGGCCTGGTGCAAAGCGCGCATATCCATCGCCCCAGATTAAGGTAATCGACTGTGATTAAAGTTCTTTTTGCGGCACGACAGCACCGGTGGCCCAGCTATAAGCCGCATCTGAAAGCGGCGTTCCAAAAAGCGGATTTGGCGGTTGATTTGGTGACACAGGCCGCGCCTGACACCGTGGATTATATCATTTATGCCCCCAATGGCACGTTGCAGGATTTCACGCCATACACGCGGTGCAAAGCGGTTTTGAGCCTATGGGCCGGTGTCGAAGGGATCGTGGACAACGCGACGCTGACCCAGCCACTGGCTCGGATGATCGATCGCAGTTTGACCGAAGGCATGGTGGAATGGTGTGTTGGACACGCGCTGCGCCATCATCTGAACATGGATCTTCACATCCATGGCCAGGACGGCCTTTGGCGCGCGGGCCATATCCCGCCCTTGGCCCGCAACCGGATCGTAACGGTCCTGGGCTTGGGCGCGCTGGGAAGCAAGACCGCCAAAGCTTTGGCGGCGTTGAACTTTCAGACCAGAGGCTGGGCGCGACGGGCCAAGACCCTCGACACGGTCGCTTGCTATCACGGCTATGACGGTTTGCAGCGCGCCTTGGCGGGGGCCAACATGGTGATCTTGTTGCTGCCTGCGACGCGCGACACGCAAGACATGCTGAATGCAGACACGTTGGCGTTGCTGGCCCCTGACGCGGTGATCTTGAACCCTGGACGCGGACAGCTGATTGACGATGACGCGCTGCTTAAGGCGTTGGATTGTGGCCAAATTGGCCATGCGACCCTGGATGTGTTTCGCGTCGAGCCCCTGCCGCCGGAGCATCCGTTTTGGACGCACCCAAAGGTCACGGTCACGCCGCATATTGCATCTGAAACGCGTCCCGAAACCGCCGCCGAAATCATCGCCGAAAATATCGCGCGTGGCGAAGCCGGAGTGCCATTTCTCCATCTCGTGGACCGGAACGCCGGGTATTGATGCAGGGCCCCTGTGGCGGTGGTCGCAGGTTCACCGTAATTTTGGCGGCACATCGGGGTCCATTCCCGGAGCAGCAGGCGCAAAGGACGGGGCAGGCACTGGCGGCAGATCAAACCGCAACCCATAGCGCGCAAGTTTTGCGGTCACTGGGTCGGAGGCCCGAAAGAACGCCACATCGATTGAGGCCGCATCGAGCCCGGCAAAGACCAGCGCTTCTTGGGCCGCTTGAGCAAGCGCACCTTCGGCACCGGGGGTGGTCTCGACAAAGGCAAGCAATGACGCTTGGCCGCCCTGCTGATAGGTGGCACTGACCAAATACGCGCAATGGGCGAGGCCAGCCGCCGCCGCCAGCTTGGTGTCAAGCGCAGCCACCACCTGCTCGGGCAGCGCGCCGGGCGCATGGATCCCAGAGGGGGTCACTTCCAGCTGCTCGGGGGTTTGGGCCAGCGTGTCGTTCAGCCATGACAGCGCTTCAGGCGACAACATCATTGCCGAAGGCGCGACCTCGGGGTTCAGCATCATCCCCAGACCTTCAGCGACCAGCAAAGGCACCAAGCTGCGTCCAGACAGGGCCGCATAGGGCCGGGCGCCGCCCAGAAATTCGGTCAGACGATGTTCACGATCGAACACCAGCACAACATTTGCGTCTTCCAGCGGAAAAATCATTGGCGCGATGTCGTCGCCTTGCGCGTCGCGCTCCAGTGCAAGGAACAATTCGCCATCGGCAAGCCGTTCAAAAAAGCGCAACCGTTTAGTTTCGTTTTCCGGCGCGGCCTCCATTTCGGCATGGGCGGCATCGAGTTGTGTTGGTTCAGTCATTGCACAAAACCTCGGAAATCTTGGCACGCAGGTCGGGCAGAAGATCGGTGCCGAACCACGGATTTTTCGTCAGCCACGCGCTATTGCGCCAACTGGGATGCGGCAAGGGAAACACACGCGGCGCATGCGCACGCCAGTTGGCCACGGTTTGGGTGACGTTTGTTTTCGCACCCAAGTGATGCTTATGCGCATAGCCACCCACCAGCAAGGTCAGGCGAATATCAGGCAAGCTCTGCATCACCCGCTCGTGCCATGTTTGGCTGCAGATCCGCGGCGGCGGCAGGTCCGAGCCTTGGGCATTATACCCCGGAAAACAAAATGCCATCGGCACAATTGCCACTCGGGACCGGTCGTAGAAAACGGCATCGCCCACGCCCATCCAGTCGCGCAATCGATCGCCCGAGGGATCGGTAAACGGGCGCCCCGAACGATGCACCTTGATCCCCGGCGCCTGGCCCGCGATCAAGATCCGTGCGCTTTTCGCGAACCAAACCACAGGGCGCGGGTTGTGCGCGGTCACTGTGGCGGCAAAGCGGTCGGCACAGATCCGGCAGGCGGATATTTCAGTGCTGAGGTCCGTATTGGGATCTGTGTTGGGGTTTGTGTTAGGGTTTGTGTTGCTGTCTGGCACGTGGGGCTCCGGACGGGATCCATAATGACAACCTTGGCGGATTGTGCGGTGCGCGACCATCCCAAAAGCAACGACAAAAGTCAGAACCGCGCCCGTCCGGTCGGAATCGAATTTGCAGCTGCGGCCTCGCTGTTGGGTTTGCGGCCAAAAACAAACCGGTGATTCTTTATAAATCGTTTCCAAATCATAACCGGAGCACCCCCTTGCCCGACAGACATTAAATCAATTTGCGTAACAATCTGCAGTGATGTCCGTAAAAATTTCGATATTGGACACAATGCTGCCGTATAACCGGGCTATTGCTAGACCTTTAACAGAACAATCTCCATTTATACACGGAGAGGGCGTGGGTACTCCTGATGATCGAATTCGAGAATGTCAGCAAAAGCTTCTGGACGGGCAAGCAGCGCAAGGTCATCCTTGAAGCGGCTTCGTTTCACGTTGAAGTTGGCAAATCGGTCGGAATTCTGGCACCCAACGGTTCGGGCAAGACAACTGTCATCAATATGATGGCCGGCTTGGAAAAGCCTGACGAGGGCACGATCACCCGCACCAGCCGGATTTCCTTTCCGCTGGGCTTCATGGGCGGGGTGGTGACCAAACACACCGGCCGCGAGAATGCGCGCTACATCGCGCGGCTCTATGATCTGGACCCGGATTTTGTCGAAGCGTTCTGCAGATATTTATGTGACATCAAAGAATATTTTGATATGCCCGTTGGGACATACTCGGCTGGTATGCGGTCTCGGTTCAGCTTTGCGCTGATGCTGAGTATTGATTTTGATATTTACTTGATCGACGAGGGCATGCCTTCGTCTACCGATGTGCAGTTTAACAAACGTGCCGGAGCCGTTCTCAAGCAGCGTCTGCAATCGGCCACGGTGGTTGTGGTGTCGCACCAAGCCAGCACGCTTGAAAAATTTTGCCGGTCCGCGGCCGTGCTGCGCGCTGGAAAGCTGCACATGTTTGATACGTTAGAAGAAGCAAAGCGATTATATGACTACGAAACCCAAAGCTAGAAAATTCCGCCTGCGCCGCGGTGGCAGCGCTTCGGGACCTGAACAACCGCCAAAAGCGGGCTCCGAGGTGCCGCCAAACGCGTCGCCGGAGGAATCGCCTGCGCCATCGGCTGAGGGATCTCGGGCGCCTGTGCAACCCGACAATTTGTTTCGCGCAGAAGAGGACGGCTTTGGCGAGCAGGATTTCAAAGCCGAGGCCGACAAGCGCCCTGCGCCATCACAAGCCCAGCCTGAAGGACCAGTTCGCCCTGCCCGTCCGCAGCGCGGCATCGCCGCCGAACATCTGAAAAAGGCCCGCCAAAGACCGGTCGCGCAGATTGTCCGCAAAGCGGCGCCCGCCACATCCCAAGAACAAAGTCATTCGTCCGAACAACCCCAAGGCGCAGCGCTCCAAAACGACGGCTTTACAGGGCGTCAGCTGCGTATTGCCCGCCGCGTCGCACAGCGCAACGGCTTGAACCCGACCTCTGATATGGAAGCCATTCGGCTCTTGCGTCAGAAGGGCATTGACCCGTTTGCGCGTGAAAACATGCTGCAGCTGGTCCCGCGCAAAGACGATGAGCTGACCGAAGATACGCCGCAAGATTCTGCCACGGGCCAGCCCGACAAAGGCGGAACGCAACTGCCGCAGCCCGCAATCAAGGGCAACGTCAGCGCGCCCAGCCCCGTCATGATGCAAGCTGGCCTGAGCCCAGAAGCCGAGGTCGCAAAAGAGGTTCGTAAAATCAGGTTTGACATCGTTCGGCGCCGCCGCAAGCGCGGCGCGTTGTTGATGATCCGACTGATGTTCTTTGTGTTCCTACCGACGTTCCTCGCGGGTGTATATTATTTCAAAATTGCCACACCGATGTTCGCTACAAATTCCCAATTCGTCATCCAGCAGGCCGACAGCCAATCTGCCGCAGGTGGTTTGGGGGGGTTGTTCTCAGGCACAGCGTTGGGAACATCGCAAGACGCAATCACCGTCCAAAGCTATCTCCAATCGCGTGATGCAATGCTGCGGTTGAACAAAGATTTGGGTTTCAAAGCCCATTTTAGCAGCGATGCGATTGATCGGCTGCAGCGGCTGGAGGCGGATGCCAGCAATGAAGATGCCTACCGTGTTTTTCAAAAACACGTGAAAATTGGCTTCGACGCCACCGAGGGCTTGATCCGGATGGAGGTTATCGCGGCCGATCCTGCCACCAGTCAGGCTTTTTCCGAGGCGCTGATCAATTACGCGGAAGAGCAGGTCGACCATTTGACCCAGCGTTTGCGCGAAGATCAGATGGCCGGAGCGCGTGAGAGCTATCAAAACACCGAACAGCGGATGTTGGAAGCGCAACAACGGGTTGTTTCTTTGCAGGAACAACGCGGCGTTCTGAGCGCCGAGGCCGAGGCGTCCTCCTTGATGGGGCAAATATCGACCTTTGAAGTGGACCTGCAAGTCGAACGGTTGCGGCTGCAAGAGTTGCAACAAAACTCCAACCCAAACCGCTCCCGTGTTGCTGTAATTCGCGGCAATATTGCTCGGCTGGAACAAACGGTCGCTGATCTGCGCAGTCGTATGACCGATGAGGGCATAGGTGGAAGCGCATCACTGGCACGGATCTCAGGCGAACTGATGGTGGCGCAGCAAGACCTGCAAACCCGCACCTTGATGTTACAGCAAAGTTTACAGCAATTGGAAACCGCGCGTATCGAAGCCAACCGTCAAGTGCGTTATTTGTCGATGGGTGTGGCCCCAATCGCCCCGGACGAGGCGACGTATCCGCGCTCTTTGGAGAACACCATTCTTGCCTTCATGATCTTCGGCGGCATTTATTTGATGATGTCGTTGACAGCTTCGATCCTACGCGAACAAGTGTCAGGCTAGCTGTATGGTCCCATTGTGTGGTGGGTTGGATTGACATTGGATCGGTCTGGTTCTGATGTCCAGATTTTGCGGATGTATTCGAACGGCGTGAGACCTTGCAGTGTCTTCAGCCGTCGGGGGTAATTGTACGCTGCGATGACGTCGGTGATGTGCGTTTTAAGCTGGGAATGTGCATCATAGGGATGCCGCTTGACGTTTGCCTTGTTTAGGCTGTGGGTAGAGTTTCTTATTGGCCAATTTATGAGATAAAATCAATGAATTGTGGCGATGCTGAGAGACCAAGGCGAACCAGTCTTTACTAAACCACCTACCGGCTGGCGCCGGTGGGATTTGCGATATGCTGC
>JBELMC010000089.1:0-11006 GCA_042096155.1 Dinoroseobacter sp. | reverse complement strand
TATAGCCCTTGCGGCTGATGTTCTTGATCAGGATTTCGCTAACCATTTGATTTCCTAGGCTGTCACGCAAACGCTTGATGCGGGTCGCGCCGGCCGCTTCTTCGCATTCAGTGGCGGATCTTCCTTGGATAACCCCCTCTAGTTCAGAACCAGTCAGGATGTCGCCGTCCATTCTCGCTTCAGCGAGCACGGACAGAGTTTCAATCGCGGCGTCAGTCAATTTGAATTCCATATCGTTCAATACGACGATTCTCTCATCGCGTGAGATCAGCAGAGACGCAACCTGAATGCCCTGTTTGTCGATTTCGGAAACGCGACGGTTGAGCGTCAACAAAGTGACGAAAAAACCAAGCGCGGCAATCAGTAAGGCGGTCGAGACAACCAAAAGTACAAAAATGACGATACGGTAACTGGTCAGCGTTTCAGAGAAAGCGGTGCCTGATTGAGCCAGAATTTCGAGAAGTGTGATCTCAGCGCGTCCCGTCAGCGCATTTTCAACAAAGATTCGCTCGACCCGGTCGTTGAACGCGTTGGCCTCCGGCAATGCACGGAACAAAAAAAACGCGGCAAGCGCTAAAATCAATACGATCGCTGCGACGCCATATCCTAAAACTCTGTTGCTTGCTCTCAGCGTGTTAGAAGCGGAGATAGTTCTGTCCTGCATCGGCGCGTCTCGATTTCAAACCCTCAGAACCAAATCTTGAGAGGATGCGAAGTAAAGTCCACCCCCCCTGTTCAAGGCGTGTAGAGGCCTCGGTCTCTACGCTTTCCATATCCGCGCAAGCAGCATCGCTGAGCGCAATGACACCATAGTGCAGTCGCAATGGATTGTCTGTCTTCGCCTGATAGTCAGCATAACACGCGGCTTGGCTCGGAGCCGCCATGAGCACCACGAAACTGGCGCCAAGGATTAAATGTCTCATCAAAATCTGTCCCAAAGGTCGCATGATCAAACTGCGCATATTGCGAATGTTATTCAATAGCATCAAAGATTTGACCAGCTGCTATGGCATATCACTCCGCTGTTATTGAGCGATCAGCGACGCTCTGGTCAGGTTCGATCACCACAAGTCAACTGCGCCCTATCGGGTTGCATCTTCTAGCTCATCGGAGAGGGAAAACACATGTACAAGACATTTGCTGTTGCTGCCGCAAGCCTAACTTTGGTGCTGGCCTCGCTGTGTGTCACCGCGACATCAGCGCGTGCAAGCAATGATGATATTGCCAAATTGTTTATCGGTGCTCTTGCAATTGGGATCATTGCCAAGGGAATTTCGGATGCCAAAAGTAAAGATCGTCAACCTGCGGTCACGTCCTCACGGACCGATGCAGTGATGGTGATACAGCCCAACCCCACACAGGCGCGTCCGATACCGGCACATTGTGCGCGCGAGGCTCGTATCGGACACCATGGCCGCATTACAAAGATTTACCGTCGGAGTTGCCTACGTCGCGAGGGTGTTCAAACACAGCGCGCCGATAATTGCGTGCGTACCGGGACCATTCACGGCCGTACGATCAACTACTATACCAACCGTTGTTTACGCCGCGCCGGCTTCCAGGTGTAATGCGCAAAAGGCCCAGCCCTGTGAGGGGTGTGGCCGTGATCACAACGCGCAACGCGAGCCAATTCGGGCGAGATCAAACTCTCGCCCGAGTTTCATGTTGCATGTGGTCAAATGAGATCGCAGAACGGCTTCTATGGCCGCTCCTGATCTTAGTTTCGAAACAGTTTGGTACGCAAAGGGTGCAGACGCTGTTGCGGGCATAGATGAGGTTGGGCGTGGCCCGCTGGCCGGGCCTGTCATGGCAGCTGCGGTCGTTTTGGATATGAACAGCATCCCGCCTGGTTTGAATGATTCCAAACGTGTCACGGCCATGCGTCGTAAAGCTCTGGTCGAAGAATTGCAAAATTGCGCTCAAATGGGGATTGGATCTGCCTCGGTCGCCGAAATTGACGATATAAACATTCGACAAGCCACTTTTCTAGCGATGCGCCGGGCGATTTCAAATCTGCCCAAGGTGCCCGACGCCGCACTGATTGATGGACGAGACATCCCAGATGGACTGCCCTGTCCCGCCCAAGCGATTATCAAAGGCGATCGGCGGTCTCTATCGATTGCAGCAGCATCGCTCGTTGCAAAACAGGCACGCGATGCACTGATGATTGCTTTGGCACATGAATATCCGGGCTATGGCTGGGCGCAGAACATGGGATACCCCACCAAAGAACATCGGGAGGCTTTGCTTGGCCTTGGTGTCAGCCCTCACCATAGATGTTCCTTTCGTCCAGTACACAACATCTTGTATCAAGAAAAATAACTAACCTACTGATTCCAAAAAGGATTTGACGACGAATCACCTTTGACTCATCTTGTGGATAACGATGAGGCGCAAAAAGCGCTCGGGACAGAGGCACAAAATGAAAAATACCAAACGAAATCCAGGCGCGAACGTGCCAATGGCGGAATTGCCACGGAACCAGATCCTTGCAGGCGATTGTATTGAGGTCATGCGCAGCCTGCCTGAAGAGTCTGTCGATCTGATTTTCGCGGATCCTCCCTATAATTTACAGCTCAAAGGCGAGCTGCACCGCCCCGATAACTCACGTGTCGATGCCGTCGATGATGCATGGGATCATTTCTCAAGTTTTGCTTCTTACGATTCATTTTCCCATGACTGGCTTCGTGCCGCACGCCGATTGCTCAAACCGCATGGAGCGATTTGGGTGATTGGCTCTTATCACAACATCTTTCGGGTTGGTGCCGCCCTGCAAGACGCCGGATATTGGATTTTGAACGATGTCGTATGGCGAAAATCTAACCCAATGCCAAACTTTCGTGGCATGCGGCTGACCAACGCTCATGAAACAATGATTTGGGCGGGCAAATCCGAGCGTTCGAGGTACACGTTCAACTACGAAGCTCTAAAGGCGCTGAACGATGGGGTCCAGATGCGCTCGGATTGGGTCATTCCAATCTGTTCGGGGGGCGAGCGGCTAAAAGACGAAAATGGCGAGAAAGCCCACCCAACCCAAAAACCACAAGCGCTCCTGCACCGGGTGCTGGTGGGATCGACCCATCCTGGCGATGTCGTGCTTGATCCCTTTTTTGGGTCGGGAACCACGGGCGCTGTGGCGAAAATGCTTGGACGTGATTTCATCGGGATTGAGCGGGACGAGACTTACCGCAAGGTGGCAGAACGTCGGATCGCAGATATCCGCCGTTTGGACAATTCGGCACTTGAAGTGTCCTTGTCGAAACGCACAGAGCCTCGCGTACCGTTTGGCCAACTGGTCGAACGTGGCATGCTTCACCCAGGCGAGACGTTGCAAAACCCCCGTGGCCAAACCGCAAAGGTACGCGCCGACGGAACGCTGATTTCGGATGCCAATAAAGGTTCTATTCATCAAGTTGGAGCCGCGCTGGAAGGCGCGCCCAGTTGCAATGGATGGACGTATTGGCACTTTAAACGCGATGGAAAAGCGATTCCGATTGATCTTCTGCGCCAACAAATTCGGGCTGAAATGCGTAACGCTTAATCCACGCCGCTGCCTTACCTTATTCCTTGAGCCGCACATTACCCTGCCCAAGCCGCCGCAGCCCTTCTTGCAAAACCAAGTCCAAAACCGCCCCTCCAGCCCACCCCAAAATTATAGACCTGTCCTGTCAGATGGGAGTCGGCGAATTTTGCGGGGGTCTTGCAAAAACGCTAACTTGCCCCTTTGGGCATTGGGGTCGTCGCTTGCTTATATGCGGTCCAATCGGTGATCTCAGGGTAATGTAGTGCGCGCCATTTACGAACGCGCGGATTCATAATTTTGAACCAGAGCGGTGGATAGAGCGCAGCCAGTGTCATAATTGGATACCCATGCGGTAAACGAGGCGCGTCATATTCGGTGTAAGACTGTAGCAGCGGGAACCGCCGGTCCGGTTTATAGTGATGGTCCGAATGTCGTTGCAGATTGATCAGCAAGAAATTTGAAGCTCTTTCCGTCGCATTCCATGAATGATGTGGCTTGACATGTTCGTATTTACCATCGCCGAGATATTTGCGGGTCAGGCCATAATGTTCGATGTAATTTATCAGCTCCAGCTGCCATATCGCGACAAACGCTTGGAAGATAAAGAAAACAAGACCAAACCATCCGCCCAAGAGGAATCCGGTGATTAGAAAGCCCACTTGGATCCCGCCATATCGCCAAAATGGATTTGAAAAATCTGACACTGGCAGGTTCTTTCGAGACAACATCTGTGCCTCGGCGCGCCAGGCTGAAGCGATCCCTTCTCGAATGACGCGCGGAATAAAGCGGTGCACATTTTCCCCGTACCGTGCAGTAACGCCGTCACGAGGGGTGCCAACATACCGGTGATGAACCAGCAAATGTTCGGTTCGGAAATGGCAATACAGGACGGAGCCCAATAACAAATCGCCCAACCATCGCTCTGACCGGTTCTTTTGGTGTATCAGCTCATGGGCGTAGACGATGCCAACTGTTCCGGACATAACGCCCATATTGAAAAACGCAGCAATACTTTCCCACAAGGCCAAATGCGGGGCCCCCGGAACGTACCAGATCAACCAAAACAAGGTCAGTGCCTGAAGCGGAAACCACCCCATCGTAAGGACCCGGTGCCAAAACAATGCCTCGTCTGGGGTCTCGGGGTCCGGATTTTCGTCTGTCGTACCAAAAATCAAATCAAGGATCGAAAATGTCCACCACGTCGCGAGCGGCGGTAGGATCAAAGCCCACCCTCCCTGTGTTGCCGCGAAGATCACAAGGGGGATTAACAATAGGCTCAAAGCAAAGGGCGCTGCGCTTTGAAGTCGTGCAATACGCGCAGGGGGAGTAGAGTCAGCTGTCGTCATATGTATGTCCTGGCCAGAGTTGACATCTTTAAAGATATCGCTGCAGCGAAAACCAATCAATTGCTGAGCGGCCAAGGTGTCGCAACGGAAATGGCCTTTTTCATGACAGTCGGTAAATCCGAAGGTCGGAACTCCTGCTTTGCGACGAAGTGCCCCCGGTTTGGCTGCGCATTTAACGGCACATCGGCGATAAGGACGTTCAGCCTTAGATGGAAATGGGTGAAGCTGTGCCGCACCTCAAGGTCGAGGTCATGCCAGTTGGCATTGACCGGGGGCACCGCTGTCGCGGTTTGCAAAGCCCATTCCGAGCCGGGCCATCCAAGCATCCCGCCCAGCAATCCTTTCTCGGGCCGGGTCTCGAGCAGGAATGCTCCGTCGATCCGGCGTGCAATATAAATCGTCCCTAGACGCGTCGGCTTCACCGATTTTGGCAATTTGCGCGGCAATTCAGCTTGTATACCGCGCGCCCGTGCGGCGCATGGCTGTTGCCAGGGACAAATGCCACAAGCGGGGGATTTCGGCGTGCAAATAGTGGCCCCCAAATCCATCACTGCTTGCGCATAATCACCGGCACGCAATTGGGGCGTCAAAGCCTCTGCGGCAGCGACAAGATCCGGCTTGGCAGGTGGTAGGGGTTTTTCTATCGCGCGAAGACGCGCCATCACGCGTTCGACATTGCCATCGACGACGGTCTCAGGCGCGTCGAACGCAATTGCTGAGATCGCCGCTGAGGTATACGGTCCGATCCCAGGCAAACTTTGTAGAACGGTGCGATCGGAGGGAAATACACCGCCATACTCAGCCACCAAGACACGTGCGCACTTCAGCAGATTCCGCGCACGCGCATAATAGCCAAGACCTGCCCAAGCCGCCATGACATCCGCATCTTCGGCTGCCGCAAGTGCGTATACGGTCTGCCATGTCTGGGTGAATTTATGAAAATACTCTTTGACAGCGGCAACCGTGGTTTGTTGCAACATGATTTCGGACATCCAGACAAAATAGGGATCCATACGGGTTTTTGATCGCGGCGGCGCACGCCACGGTAAAGACCGCGCATGCTGATCATACCACAAGAGCAGCATGTCGCTCAGTCCGTCGTTCACGGATTTGTCAGTCATTTATTGCGGCACCTTCCGTGCAAGCTCTGGTCGATGGAACAAGGATGTTGTTAAGATAGGGCATCGCGAAAGGAATCCGAACATTGGCAAACCCGCCGAGCCCCAAAAAACAGTATCGCAAAGGCTTCCAGCAAACCGGAACTTTGCTGAGCACGCGCATTCGAAAAGCAGGCGAAAGTCGAGGATTTGCGGTGTCAAAGCTCTTGACGCGCTGGGCGGAGGTTGCGGGGCCCGACTTGGCGCCCATGTGCCAGCCGGTCAAGGTTGGGTATGGCCGTTCAGGACTTGGGGCGACGTTAACCGTTCTGGCAAATGGTGCTCAGGCTCCTTTGGTCGAAATGCAGAAAGAAACGCTGCGCAAACGGGTCAACGCGTGCTATGGCTATAATGCGATAAGCCGCGTATTGATCACCCAGACCGCGCCGGGGATTGGGCTTGCGGAGGCAAAAATACCCTACCAAGCCAAACCCAAAGTTCCAGCGGCAGAAACAATTGCCAGAGCAGCCCGAGAAGTCGCCCCAGTGGAAGATGACAGTCTGCGCGCGGCACTTGAAGCGCTGGGCCAAAAAGTGTTGTCCCAAAATTCGAAGATCTAAAGGAGCTGTCTTGTGAAATACGTATATCTGGTGGCGATTGGCGTCGTCTTGAGTGGTTTGGGAATTTTCATATTTGGTGGCGATTCTGCTCAGGATACTGCCGCCAATGTGGACAATCTTAACCCAATCTCGGCGGCCGAGGCGCAGGACATCGATACCTCGGGTGTCTTGGAAATGCAGCTTGGCAACCCCGACGCTGAGGTCACCGTCATTGAATATGCCTCGTTTACGTGCCCGCATTGCGCAAGCTTCCACAGTGGGCCGTTCAAAGTCCTGAAGACCGATTATATCGATACCAATAAAATCAACTTCATTTACCGTGAAGTCTATTTCGATCGTTTTGGCCTTTGGGCTGGGATGGTCGCACGTTGTGGTGGCCCCGCGCGGTACTTTGGCATCGCCGATCTCATCTATTCCGGTCAGCGCGAATGGACGGCCGGGGGTGATCCGGCCAGCGTTGCTGAAGGTCTGCGCCGTATTGGACGTCTGGCTGGGCTAAGCGATGATCAGCTGAACGCGTGTTTGCAAGATAACGATATGGCGAGCGCAATGGTTGCGCTTTATCAAGAGAATGCGGCCCGCGACCAAATCAGATCGACCCCATCGTTTTTGATCAACGGTGAGACATATTCGAATATGAGCCTTGCTGATTTCCGCAGTACGCTCGACGATAAGCTGGGCGAATGATCCAAGGTGCCCCGCTAACGGGTCTGCGGGTCATCGAGCTGGCACGTGTTTTGGCGGGCCCTTTGGCAGGCCAAACCCTGGCTGATCTCGGCGCCGATGTGATCAAGGTCGAGGCCCCCGCCGGAGATGATACGCGCAAATGGGGGCCTCCGTTTATTCATCAAGACGGTGAAACATCTGCCGCGTATTATCACTCTGCCAATCGGGGAAAACGCTCCATTGTTATCGATTTTCAGACCTCTGAGGGATTGAAAACGCTGCTAGAATTGATCGAGATGGCCGATATCTTGATTGAGAACTTTAAACTGGGTTCGTTGAAAAAATTTGGGCTGGATTACGACAACCTGCACGCCAAATTTCCACATTTGGTCTATTGTTCAATTACCGGCTTTGGCCATTCTGGACCTTATGCGCATCGGGCAGGTTATGATTTCATAATCCAAGGCATGGCGGGATTGATGTCTGTCACAGGAGACCCGGAGGGCCAGCCGCAAAAGACTGGCATCGCGATCACCGATATCTTGACGGGTGTTTATGCAGTCAGCGGTATTTTGGCTGCGCTCCGGGTGAAAGACGCGACCGGCCTCGGACAACATGTCGACATGAGCTTGATGGATACCGGCGTTGCGGTGATGACCAATCAGGCCATGAATTACCTGAGCACGGGGCAAGCGCCACTTCGGATGGGAAATGCGCATTTAAACCTGACGCCCTATCAAGTGTTTGACTGCGCAGACGGGTGGATCATCATCGCAACCGGTAATGATGGGCAATATGCCAAATTGTGCGATATCCTTGGTCTGAATGAGATGGTCACAGACCCAAAATTCGCCACAAATGCCGCGCGATTGGCCAATCGAGGCGAGATGACCGCACAACTGACAGAACGGACCCAGAGACGTAGCAAGGCAGATTTGCTGGCGGCGTGTGAAGACCATGGTGTGCCTGCGGGACCAATCAACGATATGGCAGACGTGTTCGCAGACCCTCAAGTCAAAGCACGCGGAATGGAGCTGAGGATCAATGGCGTGCCCGGCGTCCGATCACCATTTGCATTTTCTGATTCGGATCTGGCCTTGGACAAGTCTTCACCTGTTTTGGGGGGCGATACCGAAGAAATTTTGTCCGAGATCAGAGCCCGACGCGGGCCAAAATCTGCGTAAACGCATCCTCTTGTTCGAACTGCAGCCGCACTGGAAATGGCAGGACTTGGCTGCGCAGACCGGCAGGCAGCCGCACCGCATCTTTTTCCGTGGTCAACAATTGGGCGTCAGCACCCCGGGCTTCGGCAATAAGACGTTGAATCAGTCTTGGCCCGAGAGGTTGGTGATCACCAAGCGCCTGCGTCTGGATCAGTTCGATCCCCTCGTCGCGAAGTGTTGCAAAGAATTTTTCCGGATATCCGATACCGGCGAAGGCAACGGCCCGCATCCCGCGCCAAGAAATCCCCGTTTCCAACGGCTTAAGTTGTGCCTTTAAATGCGGGACTGTAATGTCCCCACCGTGGGTTCTTACAAACCTGTCTTGCATTGCGGGCGTTCCGATCGACACCAGAATACTCGCCCTTGCCAAACCGACTTTGGCAGGTTCACGCAAGGGACCAGCGGGAATCGGGCGGCCATTGCCAAATCCGCGCGCCGCATCGCACACAACGATCGAGAGGGACTTCACAAGACTTGGATCTTGGTGCCCGTCGTCCAGAATAATAACGTCGGCCCCGCGACTTACGGCCGCTTTTGCGGCAGCAACGCGGTTTTTGGCGACCCAAACTGGGCAGAACGCTGCAATGAGGAGGGGTTCGTCTCCAGTTTGTTCAGCAGAATGGTTTAACGGATCAACTTGGGTTGGCACGGTCAAAGACCCGCCATACCCCTTGGAGACGACATGTGGCGAATAACCCAATGCGATTAATCGCTCCACCAGTGCGATCGCCGTCGGGGTTTTCCCGGTTCCTCCGGCGCTTAGGTTTCCGATGCAAATTACCGGCGCCCCAGGATCGACGGGCATTCCTTTTGCCAAACGGCGCGCTGTCCCGGCCGCGTATAAGTGCCCAAACGGCGCCAGCACCGTCCCAAGTACCGAATTCGGTTTCTGCCAAAACTCCGGCGCGCGCATTCAGCGGGTTTCGTCGTCATCAAATGTTTGCAAGATCACCTCGATTGCTCGATTTGTGATGTCTGCTCCACGCGATGAGACTTCCCAAGCTGCATGGGCCAGCGCGGCTGCCTTGTCCGGTGACAGCAGCTCGGTGACCTGCTTGGCGATTGCTTGGGGTGTATCCACTTCGATCGCCGCGTTCGCATCAGCCAAACGGTCATATATATCTTGAAAGTTATAGGGGTGGGGACCATGTAAAATCGCAGAGCCCAATGCCGCAGGCTCAAATGGGTTGTGCCCACCAATGCCGCGAACAAGCGATCCACATACCAGCGACGTTGGCGCCAGGCGATACCACAATCCCATTTCGCCCATCGTATCTGCAAGGTAAATCTGTGTTTCCGTTGTCGGGTCCTGACCCTTGCTGCGTCGCGCGACATCCCAGCCCTGGTCGATCAACATTTGCTCAATCCCATCAGCGCGGTCTGGGTGGCGCGGTGCAAGGATCAGCAACAGACGATGAGTTGTCCGCTGCGCGATCTTATGGGCTGCTGCAACAATTTCGTCCTCGCCAGCATGGGTCGAGGCCGCAAACCACAGCGGACGGGTGCCAATTAAAGCAGCCATGCGTTTGCGCTGATCTTCGTCATGGGGCAGCACCAACGCACCTTCTTTCAAGAAGCCGGTGACTTCAATCCGATCCTCTGGAAAACCCAGGTGTCGAAGGTGCCCTGCACTGTCTTTGTCCTGGGCCAAGGCCAGTTTGAAATTCGACAAAAGCGCGCGGATCATACCGCGATTCCACCGCCACCTGCGGTGGCTTGCCTGAGAAATTCGGGCGTTCAATAACATCATCGGAATTCCGGCTTTGCCGGTTTCGTACATCAACGCTGGCCAAAATTCAGATTCTGTCCAGATTGCAAAATCAGGTTTCCAGTGCTCTAGAAACCTGCGGATGTAAGGACGTACATCAACCGGGACAAACTGATGAAATGCATTCTTAGACAAGCGCACCTTCATCAGGGCGGCTGAAGTCCGGCTGCCAGTTGTGACAAGAAAGGTGATCTCGGGGCGGGCCTCGCCGATTTGACGGATTACTTCGAGGGTCGAAAGGGATTCGCCAACAGATGCAGCATGGACCCAAATTAGTGGTCCGTCGGGCCGCGGGCGCACTGCAATGCCACGCCGCTCATCGAGCCGGTCGGCATCTTCTTTGCCGCGTTTGAGACGGTTTCTCAGTGTATTCTCGACGAGCTTTGACCAACGCTCCGAGAGGGTCAAGTATACAGCAAGTACTGGTGAAAATGTCATATTGCCTGCATCAAACCATGCTTCGGGTCAGTGCGGGGGCGGTTGTATCTTTCCGGCGAAACTGCATGCGCGCACAAAAATTTCTCAGAGCAGTGACACATGCAGATTGTTGCATGATAGATTCGAAGGCTCTATTCGCACGCAACAAATTCGGGACACTCCCAAAAGCGTGATTGTTTCTGAGGAATGTTAAGGAGGTGCAGGCAGTGCCACTCCTCTTATCACCAAGACCGACATGCAAGCACTGGGTCATAACAAAGCTCCGGACTAACGGTTCCGTGCACCCTAGCTATCTTGGGCAGAAGTTCAAGCCGAGCAGTTAGTC
>JBELMC010000088.1:0-11039 GCA_042096155.1 Dinoroseobacter sp. | reverse complement strand
CTGATGGATTGGGGGCGGATCGAACGGGTTCTGCATCGGTGCAAATTACGGTCACTGTTCGGACGACGACGCTACTTGGGGCCCATGATGCTGGTCCGCTGTCTTCTGCTGAGCCAATGCCTGGACTTTCGGATCAAAAGCTGGAGGATCGCATGAAGGTTCGGCTGGATGTCATGCGTTTTGCAGAGCGTGATCTGCATGGGGACAGTCCTGACGCGACGACAGATATTCAGCTCCGCGAAGGGCTTCTCAAAGCCACCAACACAATCCAGCTGACAGCAAATCCGATCCACCTGATCACCTGAGTGATTTCAAAAACCTGTTCCAAGGGAGCACCAAATTAGTCTCAAAAGTCTCAGAGATCCAAACCGGCCCAATGACGCATGGGGCTTTTCTTGATCCGGCGTGCGTTCTGGTCTGCGCCAGATTTCACTTCAACGGCAGGGTCTGGCGCGTGCTCTCCCGCGCGATCCTCGGTGGGATGTTTGACGGTGTTCGATAGGGCCGCCGCTGGGGCGCGCCGCAGCTTTATGACAGCCGCATCGATAATCGCCGTCTCAGCCAGCTTCCCCTTTAGCCCTTGGCCTTCGATTTGCGCACAAACCTCAGCCAGACGGGCGTCACAGGCTCCGGCTGCGACAAGCGCAGTGCGGAATCGAATATGTGTGGTCTCGTCAGGACTATCCGTATGCAGATCGCGCCCTGCGAACAGCATGACATCCAGCCGATCCTTCAGGCGATCCTTAAGCTTTTGATCCGACAGTCCAGGCATTGGCCCAGCAGCAGACCAACATCACCGGCTGACACCCTCGTCGTCCGAACAGTGATTACAATTTGGACCGATGCAGACCCTGTTCGATCCGCCAATCCACCAGCGCCGAGATCTTGAGCCGCACAATGACCTGCTCAAGCCGCCGTATCCCTTCATGCAAAACCAAGTCCAAGACCGCCTTTCCGACCCGTCCCAAAATTATAGAGCCGTCCAATCAGATCGGGACTCGACGACTTTTGCAGGGGTCTTTTTTAACGCGAAACCTGCGCGCCATCGCCGTGCCCCAGCCAGACCAGACCAACCCCCAACGCAATAGCGATGAGCCCGAAACCGCGACGGGTTTCCAAGGGAATTTCAGAAAACATCTTCAAAAGTTCTTCGATCCGGCCCGGGGCCAGTGCAAAGACCAGCCCTTCAAGCACCAAAACCAAACCCATCGCGACCAGAAAAATGCTCATCGTTTTGTCCTTAAACCAAAACGGGGCCCAGTGAAGGCCCCGTTCAATCCTGCTGGCCAATCTGTCAGGATTAGTTTCCAGCTCCGAAAGAGCCATCGAGATACTCGAAAAACTCGCTATCCGGGGCGATGACCATGGTCGAATTCTCACCTTTTAGCGCCCGCTCATAGGCGGTCATTGAGCGGTAGAACTCGAAAAACTCGGCGTCTTGGTTAAAAGCACTGGCGAAAATTCCGTTGCGAAGGGCGTCTGCCTCACCTCGGGTAACCTCAGCTTCCTTTTGTGCTTCGGAGACCAATTCGACCACGGTACGGTCCGCCTGCGCGCGCACTCGCTGGGCAGCCTCGTTGCCACGGGCAATTTCGTCTGTCGCCTCGCGTTCCCGTTCCGCACGCATGCGCGCGAAAGTCGCCTCAAGGTTGTTGGTCGGCAGATTGGTCTGTTTCAAGCGCACATCCAGAACCTCAAGACCCAAAGGCAAAGCCCGTTGCCGTGCTTGTGCGGTGATCCGCTGCATCAGCACGGCCCGGTCTTGCGACAAAATGGTGTTTGAGGTCACGCCTTCCGAACCCAGCACCGCGCGAATTTGCGGATTCAAGATCCCTTCGAGGCGGTCCTCGGCGGCACGCATTCCCCCGACGCCCACGGCGCGGCGGAACTGTTCGACATCGGAAATCCGATAACGCGCAAACGCATCAACCACAAGACGGCGATCATCTGACGGTGTGACCTCGATCGCTTGCGTGTCCAGCGACAAGATCCGGTCATCATAGCGCACGACCTCTTGGATCAGCGGTATTTTGAATGCCAAGCCGGGATCCTCTTTCACGGCCTTAATCTGGCCGAACTGAAGCACCAGTGCTTTTTCACGCTCGTCCACGATAAAAACCGAGCTGAGCATCAGCACCAGCACAATGACGACACCGGGAATAATATATGTCATTTTTCTCATCTGTCGGACCCTCCAGTCGAAGAACGACGCAATTCGTTCAAGGGCAGATACGGCACCACGCCCTGTCCGCCATTGCCAGAATCGTTGTCAAGAATGACCTTGTCGACATCGCCAAGAACGCGCTCTATCGTTTCCAGATACAGTCGTTTACGTGTCACGTCCGGGGCCAACTCGTATTCTCTCAAGACCGCCAGGAAACGAGACGCTTCCCCCTCGGCTTCGTTGACCACTTGTGCGCGATAGCCTTCGGCTTCTTCCAGCAATTGTGCACTTTCACCCCGTGCACCCGCGAGGACGCGGTTGGCATACGCGTCGGCTTCCCGCTCCAGACGGTCGCGCTGCTGCTCTGCGGCTTGCACTTCGCGGAATGCATCGATCACCTCTGCGGGCGGGTCTGCCCGATCCAGGTTCAGACGCACGATGTTCACGCCGGAATCATAGCTGTCCAGCGTCGTCTGGATCAAGGTCGTCACAGTATCTGCAATGACTTCGCGGTCGCGGTTCAAGATCGGCGCCAGTTCAGACGCCGCAATAACTTCGCGCATTGCCGCCTCAGAGACAGCGCGAATTGTCGATTCCGCATCGCGCAGGTTGAACAGGAACTTGGCCGGATCGTTGATGTTCCAAACCACTTCAAAGTCGATATCGACGATGTTTTCGTCTGTGGTCAGCATCAAACCGTCGCCGACACGGCCCACGCCGATTTGTTCTGTCCGCTCCGAGGTGACGGCAATGACTTCGGCGGTGATCACCGGCCACGGTGCAAAGTTCAACCCCGGATTGCCAGTTGAGGAATATTCGCCCAGGAACAATTGAACAGATTGTTCTTCGGGACGTACAGTATAGAAACTTGAGAACGCCCAGATCGCGACCACAGCGAGCGCCCCGAGCCCCCACATGCCTCTGGTCATCTGAAATCCGCCATCGCCACCGGAGCCACCGGGGCCGCCCGTGCCGCCGCCGCGACCGCCCATTAGGACGCGCAACTGTTCTTGCCCCTTTTTCATCAGCTCGTCGATTTCGGGGATCTGGGGCCCATCGCCATTGCCACCGCCATTGCCCGGGGGCCTGCGCCCACCAGTGCCACGGTTATCCCCGCCGTTGCGGCCACCGCCGCCCCCCCAGGGTCCTCCGTTGTTGCCAGCCATTCGTTATCCTTGCTTGTGTGTTCAGGTTATCAGACAGATGGGCGTGAACCGGTTTAAATCAAGCCAATCGCCTATCGGTTTTCGATATTTCAAGTGGTTCGCACTGGCTGCTTCATCGTCACCAGCTCCTCGGACATTGTCGGGTGTACGGCGCAGACGCGGTCGAAATCTTCTTTTGTGGCGCCCATTTTCACTGCGATGCCGGCCAGTTGGATCATCTCTCCCGCGCCGGGGGCCACAATATGACACCCCAGCACGACACGGGTGGCCTGAGACACCACAAGTTTCATCATCACGCGGTCGTCGCGTCCGGCAAATGCGCTCTGCATCGGCTTGAACGTTGTCGCGTAAACTTCAATCGCCTCACGTGCGGCGGCGTCTTCTTCGCTCAGCCCTATGGTGCCCATTTCTGGCTGGGTAAAGACCGCCGACGGGATCAAGTGATGATCAACGGGTGTTGGATTGCCGCGAAAGACTGTTTCGACAAAGGCCATGCCCTCGCGGATGGCGACTGGTGTCAATTGCACTCGGTCGGTCACATCGCCAATTGCATAAATGCTGGGAATATTGGTCTGGCTGAAAGTGTCGACGACAATCTCTCCGCTTGGGCCGGTTGTCACGCCGACCTGTGCCAAGCCCAGATCCCAGGTGTTTGGAGCGCGGCCTGTTGCAAACAACACTTTGTCAAACGTCGCCTGGGTGCCGTCGGTCGCTACGATATCCACAGCTCCGTGGTTGGACGCTGCCATGGTTGCGATGTTGGTGCCAAGGCGCAGATGAACGCCGCTCTGAGCAATCGTCTCAGACACCAAATTGCGGGCTTCGTTGTCAAATCCGCGCAGAATTTGCTCGCCCCGATAATATTGTGTAACCTGCACCCCAAGCCCGTTGAGAATACAAGCGAATTCAGACGCAATATAGCCGCCGCCGACAATCAGGATCGAGCGCGGTAGATCCGTCAAGTCGAACAGGTCATCGGACACCATGGCCAGTTCAGCGTTCTCGATATCGGGTCGGACGGGACGCCCGCCCGTCGCGATCAAGATATGTTTGGCGGTTTTGTGCACGCCGTTGCTCAGCACCACTGTATGGGCGTCCTTTAGCTTGGCGCGGGCATCAAACACCTGTACATTCGAGCCTTCGAGCAAGCGGCGATAGACGCCTTCCAGCCGCAACAACTCAGCATGCAATTTGCGCTGAAATGCCGACCAGCTGAAATCACCGGTCTGGAGGTCCCAACCATACGCCCGCGCATCGTCGAATGCAGCTTTGTACTCGGATGCAAAAACCATCAGCTTTTTTGGTACGCAGCCGCGTATCACACAGGTGCCGCCCAAGCGACTGTCCTCGGCCAGTGCAACATTTGCGCCCCCTGCGGAGGCAACGCGTGCTGCGCGAACCCCACCAGAGCCCCCACCGATCACGAAGAGATCATAGTCAAAACTCATTGCAGCGGCTCCTTGGATGGACCCGTGTCCGGGCCAAGTTCAGTGTTGTCAAGAAGATCGACAGAACCGACTAAAGATCCGAAAACAGGTTTGTGTCTTCGGCAATTTCGATCTTGTCGTGGCTTACGGTCCCGGAGTTGATATCGCGCAACTCTACCGAGCCATCGCCTCGGCCAATCACGATGATGTCGCAGATATCGATGAACAGACCATTTTCAACTACGCCGGGGATCTGGTTCAGCACCAGACTGACCTGACGGGCATTTCCGATCCGGCGCAGGTGCAAATCGAGGATAAAGTTTCCCTCGTCGGTGACAAAAGGTTTGTCACGATCCAACCGCAGTGCGCTTGAACGGCCCATGACATCAAGATTGATCAATGTCTCTTCCACAAGGGTTTTGGTGGTCTGCCAGCCAAAGGGTATAATTTCGACCGGCAATGGAAAGGTGCCCAGCGTTTCGACCTGTTTGGACACATCCGCGATGACAATCATCTGATCGCTCGCAGTCGCTACAACTTTTTCATGCAACAAGGCACCGCCGCCTCCCTTGATCAGGTTCAGGTTGGCATCGAATTCGTCAGTACCGTCGATCGTCAGGTCAAGCCATTTGGCCTCATCGAGTGTTGTGACCCGCAGTCCGACGTCGCGCGCCAGCTCGGCCGTGCGGGTAGAGGTTGGCACGCCGGTTATCTGTAATCCGTCGTTTTTCACCATCTCGCCCAAACAGCGCACCATCCACACGGCCGTTGATCCCGTTCCAAGACCCACGCGCATACCATCTTCCACAAACTCTACGGCCCGTTTTGCGGCGACAAACTTGGCACGATCAGCGCGGGACATATCCATTGGCATTCAAAGCTCCTGTCTACGGTGGCGCCGAAACTAAGAGCAAATGTCATTCGGTGCGAGCCCAAAAATCGGTTCGGGGTCGGTTATCCACAATCTCGGATGGGCCAACCCGCAATGTCGTCGTTCATTGCCGCAATCAGATTCGCCAAATGAGCCAGTGGGAGGATCAACAGCATCGCCGGCGCCGACATTGTAACTGCCACCTTTTTGTGTACCGCCTGGTTTGACGTTCCAATCTGAGCGCCAGGCGCAAACCGAAGTCCATCGATCTTCCAGCGCAGACCGGTACTGGTGCCCTCGACCGGTGCCATTGGGAACAATGACATCCGCGTTCCAACCGGCAAATCTAACGTTAGCCGAGGCGGACACAGACAAATCACATCACTCTCTGCCAGTAAGATACACGGCTTATCCGGATATCGCAGCAAGGCGTGCAACGCCGCAAGCTCGTGGTCGCGCCGCTTCCCGGTCAAGCCCACCCCCAAAATAAGCGGCGCCTGAACCCGACGGAGTGCTTTCTCAAAGTCGGTACTGTCTTGCTCGGTTACCAAATGCAGGCATTCGGAAGGCAGGCGGTGACGTACCGACGGATCAAGGCTGTCGAAATCTCCGATCACGGCTTGCGGGACAATGTCTTGCGCCAATGCGGTGGCGGCGCCGCCATCTGCTGCCACCAGAATCGGTGCATATTTTAAAGCAAGATTTAATCCACCAGGGGCGACAAACCCGCCGCCCAAAAGTGTCAAAAATATGGGGCTCTCAACAATCATTTTATCCATCAAATATTAACTAAAGAAGGCGAAACAAAGCGCAAGCGATTGAACAGAAAATGCGGATCAAGAGGCGCTTTTTGTTTGCGGTTTAGAAATACAGGCTGGTAATGTGTCGCCACACTGGCTCGGGGGAGAAAGTGAGCTGCCAATGGTCGGATCCAACAAGATCCTAACCGTATCGTATGGAACGTTTTCGTGCACCTTGGAAGGGTTCGAAGATCCGTTCGTGTCGATGAAATCGATTGCAGAATATTTTCGCGATCTGGCCGCAGATGATCGTTTCTTCGGGGCCGAGCCACCCCAGCCAGATGTCCAGCACCTGCATGCACTTGCACAAGAAAATTCGTTGGTTCCGGTTGAGGCCGTGCCGGAGCACAACGGTATTCGTCTACGACAAAGCCCCTCTGATGCGGCGCCCGACCTCGAATCCGATGCGCCATCTGTGGCCGATACCGTCGACGCCGGGACAACCGACACGAATATCGGTTCTATTGCGCAACACTCGATCAAAGGGGAGATCGACGACCTGGCGGTCGCAAAAGATCCACCGTCCGAGCCTGCGCTGTTTGCGTCGCTGGACGATGCAGGTGACGAAGACGAAGTTCAGGAAAAGACAGCAGAGGGCCTAGACGAGGATGGCCCAAAAAATCTGTTCGACGAACCAAGCTCCGAAAGCACGGCCGTTTCTGACAAGCTGAGTGCCGCACGCGATGCTGTCAACGCCGCCACCGATCCGCAGAAGGCGTCCATGGCGAACACTTTGCGCGCTGTGAAACATCGGCGCGGTTTGGCCATGAGCTTGACCGAAGACGATCTTGCAGATGCAACGGCCCATCCGGCACGGCCTCGCATGCGTCCTGATGCGTTTACACTCACCGTAGAAGACGCAGAGCGCGCGCAGGCCTCTAGTTTATCCGCCGAAGCTGAGGCCGAGTTGATGGCAGAGCTGGCGGCGCTCGAAGCCGACGAACCTGCATACGAAGATGCCACGTCGGGCCAAAGCCCCGAGGCGGCGCCTGTCAAATCCGGTCGTACGATCCTTGAGCATAATGTAATCGAACGCGAAGATGTGGCGATTGACCGATTGCTGGCCAAGACAAACTCGAAGCTCAGCGGTGATGAGGCTCAGCAAAAGCGCGACCAGCTTTCACATCTCAAAGCCGCAGTGGCAGCGACGATGGCAGAACGTGCCACCCAAAAATCAGACGCGGTCCGTGAAGCCGCCGACACTCCCTACCGTGATGATTTGGCAAAAATTGTTCGATCGCCCAAGGGGGATGAACCGCAGCACGCTGACCCTCATGAAACAGACGCAACCCGTCCAAAAGCAGCCCCGTTAATCTTGGTTTCCGGCCAAGCTGCCGAGTCTGAAGCATCTGACGCTGCCAAACAGAGTGAACCAGGTGATCCGCAACAACCTGCTCCATTAACAGGCAAGGCGATAGCGCCGCGTCGGATCGATCGCAATGACCCCGAACGCAGAGCTCAAATGTCAGAAAACCAAGCCCGGTTTTCCAATTATGCGGAAGAAGTTGGCGCACATGAGCTCACCGATCTGCTTGAAGCCGCAGGTGCGTTTCTGAACACGGTCGAAGGCCAGCCAGTATTTTCTCGGCCTGAAGTGATGCGCATGGTTCTGCGGCAGGATGAAGGCAAACGGTTCACCCGCGAAGACAGTCTGCGCGGATTTGACAATCTGGTGCGTAAAGGCGCAATTCAACGTGTCCAGCGCGGCCAATTTACCGTCGCTTCGAAATCCCGTTTTGTCAATTAGTCGCGGTTGACTTCAGCGGATTCCAAAATCCTATGACGTGTGTTCCAAAGTCGCCAGCAAAGGGGTGCAGCTTTAACCAAACGCGTGCCCGTCAATGCCGGGCAGGCGATTATCAAACGGTTTGTGCGCCTCGCTAAATTGCTGCTTGTCATTCCAATGAGCTGCCATATCGTGTTTTGGCAGCCCAAAGCGTCCTCGATGTTGGTCATTCCCGTGCCGCTGCACATGAGAACCTAACGCGCTCCAAACTTTGGATTTTTTGCCATCGCCACCCGCACGGCCGAAAATGATTTTGCGGCGCCAGTCGTTTGCGTCCATGAGCCCCAGAATTCGCCGTTTTTGCAAACGTCGCGGGCCAAAACAAATGCCGATCGCCCAAATGTCGACGTATCGGGGCGGGCGCAGGGCACGGTGTTGTGCGGTGGAATTGTTCCCGCCAGCTCTCTGTTGGACTTGCGCCATGTCATTGGCGTCGATGGCAGTGCACCATCATCAGCAAGTTTCAGATGTATCTCTTTGCGCTGGTGCGATGCCTCGGGTTAAACTGGTCCATAAAGAAGGCGATACAAGTGCCGAAAGCCATCGCGCAAGACCGGCCCTTTCGCGGGGATGTTCTTGAAACGCTTGGATCAGATCAACGGCGTCAATCGCTCCATTGCGCTGCTGATTGACACGTGAAACCGACACATGTCACCTTCTCGGTATTTGGGGTAGACCAATGCCGACTTTTTATGTTGATGGTGACAAACTGCATTTCTTTGAAAGCGGAAACGGAATCCCGATTTTATTTGTGCATGGAAGCTGTGGAGGCGGTGGTCAATGGAGCGGTTTTTCGAGGGACCTCAGTGATCATTTTCAGTGCATCGCGCTTGATTTGTTCGGCTCGGGAAAAAGTGAAGCCTGGGCTCTCGAGCGAGAATGGTCACCGGCGGACGATGAAAGAGCCATTAACGCAATTCTGGATCACCTAGATGTGCCGGTACACCTTGTTGCTCATTCTGGCGGCGGTGTGTTTTCATACCCAACCCTAAAGAACAGGGGTGATCAGATACTCAGTTTGACGCTTTTTGAGCCAACTTTTTTTCATTTGCTGCGGCAGGAGGATAGTGGTCTTTTTGCCGAACCGACGGCGATGTCCGAAAATTATCGCGCCGCTATCGATCGTAACGATTTTGACGCGGCGATGACAAGTTTCGTGGATGTTTGGGCCAATAAAGACGGTGTTTGGGCGGATCTGCCCGCTGCCGTAAAAGACATGATGAAACTTGGCGCAAACCGTCTTTACCACGAGTGGATGGCCCCTTGGTTTGAAGAGCCTACACGGCAAGATTTGCAAGAAATGAATGTACCAACTCTTCTATTCAAAGGCGGCAAAACACTGCCGTCGATGCATCGTGTCTGTGAGATTGTTCAATATTCTTTACCGAATTGCCGTATCGTTGAGATTGAAGGTGCAGGACATATGGTTCCTTTTACCCATACAAATGCAGTCCTGCCCGAGATCGCCGCATTTCTGACAGCAGCCCAGACGTGAAATGATGTGTTTAACATAGGCGTTCCGCGAAAATTTTCGGGTTTGGATATGCAGCAGCGCGGTCTCGGTGCTCTCAGCCCATGCTCGCAATGTGCCGATTTTGTGGTGTGGGAGGTGGTCGACACGAACAGCCAGCAGCCTGCCACACCGAAGGATCACTTGGTTCAGCGTCCGCTGGATTTGTGCAGACGGCAACGAGTATATTGAATGTCTGAAATGATCGTCTGTTGACCAGTTGATCGGCCATGAAGCCTATCGATTCGAGCTCACCCGGGGCCTCAAGATTGTAAATCTTTTGTGTATTCGGGCGTTTGATGACCCTATTGGAAAGTGGTTTTCAAACAGGATGGCCAACTGGTTTTTGATAGCCTACCACGCCTGGGCCGACTGCGTCCGGCCCTAAGGCGTCGTTGTCCTTGCGCTTCACACCGGCAGAGCCACAGACCAAAAAAAGGGCCCGCGCCGAAGCACGGGCCCACCCAGAGGCCAGACGACTACAGGGGCGCATCCGTCTGGCGTCTAGGGTGCGGGAGACTAAAATTCTTAGCTCTTAAATAGGCTTTCCGCAGTCTGATGTGGTGTTGCCACCGCACCCGATGCAGTCCCGCTGAAATTCATGTCTGGTCCGGCGAAACGCCGATCCGTGATATCTCCTTCGTCATGACCAAATGGCCACCGATGGCACCGGTTCGTATCGAATGTGGCACCTGCAACGAGGCATGTAACCCAAGCGACCGCACCTGAACCGAGGCCTCAAAACGTCAGAGGCTCGTTTATACAGACACACCCTATCAATGGAGAGATACGGACAATGGCGGGGCTTTTCTGTGACATCTTGCATAGTCGCAGAAAAAAGTGCCGCCGAGGTTTTTTGGAGGAGCGCGAGTCGGTCCCGTCGGCCAAAGTCTCGCGCCTAGAGCGGTCAAGCAGGTGGATGCCGCGCCCCGAGGCGTGGATCAGACCGACTTTTTTCCAGCCTTCGAATGCGCGCGAAACCGCTTCGCGGTTGGTTTTCGGAGAAATCCGCAAGCTCTTCTAATAACGGGTGTAATTCGTCTGTGTTGTGCTGTGTCAAGGACAGCAACCGGCCCGCAATGCGCATCGGCGCCACCAGAGTGGCCTGTTCCATTATCCGGCTATGCATCCAGCGCATACGCTGGCCCCAAATTCTCAAAAAGGCACCGGCCAATGCAGTGTTTCGGATCATCGCCTGCAAAATATCGCCGTGGTTTGAGACGCGCAGCTGCGTGGGTGCCAAGGCAGTGGTCGTGGCGATCTGGTCTTGTCGCGGTTTAGTTCCGGTCTCTTTCGAGCAATGTTTGCTATGAAG